>JAQYVG010000570.1 GCA_030145595.1 Desulfobacterales bacterium
GAATTTTAAAACGGACTTTGTTTTTTGGCGGGAAAAAAGTTTTGATGAGTATAGGGGAATGATGACGATCAGAATCCATCACATTTTGAGGTTGAAAAATAAAAAAGGCACAGGTTTCGGCCTGTGCCCAAATTGTGCCCGCCAAGGTCTAAGTTTTTGAAAAATTTTCAAACAGAGCCAAAAACACAAAAAATTCTTACAATCAAATCAACTTGTTAAAAATACACAAGTTGATGAATTTGCTGAAATTAGCTTAGGAATCCAATGCTCTATCCACTGAGCTACGGGGGCTATTTGTATTCCTAAAATACACAAATTCATTCCTCCTGACAACACTTTTTCCATCCTCAATAAAATCATAAAGCGATTTTAATCGCATTGACATTCGTTCCTTACAGGCGCATAATATGCGCATAACAGGTTGATAAAGGAAGGAGTGAATATGCCTAAAACACGCTTAAATGTTAGCCTTGATCAAGATCTTGCAAATTTTATAAAAATATTTGCCCGAGAGAATAGGACAACTGCTTCTGAGGTTATTACTCAGTTTATTCTCGGATTAAAACGGCAGTCTCAGGGTGACAGCATGGATCTCATTTTTTCAAACCCGGATTTCTATCAAGCTCTAACCGGTGTACAGTCAAGGTTGCGAAACGGTTCTGCGA
>JAQYVG010000571.1 GCA_030145595.1 Desulfobacterales bacterium
TCAGCCCGGGCCAGCCGTCCCCACAGGTCCCATTCGAAGGTAGCGGGCAGTGCCAGGGCATAGCTGTCGGTGGTTAGTCGGTAGTTGGTGCCGGTCAGGGAGCTGGTGACGGTCTGGTTCTGTCGTTTGCGCCGGGCTTCAAGGCCGAGTTCGGGGAAACGTTCAGCCCGGGTTTGAACGAACTGAGACTGGATTTCCAGAATCCGGGCGGCGGCTTTTTTGATATCCAAATTGTTTTTGAGTACTTCGTTCACGAGCAGGTCGATTTCCGTGTCACCAAACACCTGCCACCAGCTGTCCTCCGGATGGGTCAGTTCAAGAACTGCCTCAGGGGCATTTTGAAAGGTATCCGGAACCTTAACACCCGGATCGGGCCGCTGATAATCCGGCCCCAGCCGCATGCAGGCGCTGATTATCAGGAACGCTGCGATAATAATAAAAAGAGAGACTGTTGGGCGGTTCATGCTTGCTGCTCCTGTTGGTTCATCCCGTCCAGTCCTTTGAGGGAAAATTCGGTAATATGTTCCACCAGCCGGGCTTTGAAGTCCGAATCGTATGTGCGGCCGGTCAGTCGGGAAACCGCCTCCCGGGAAAAGTTAAAATGAATCACCATGGCAATGATGCTTATGATGCTGAGCAGCAGGCGATCATCACCAATTGTTTC
>JAQYVG010000572.1 GCA_030145595.1 Desulfobacterales bacterium
AATATAGTCAGAACAATTATCAGGAATATGTGCCTGCGCAATATTCCGAGAGCTTCTTTCGGTGTCATCGAGGCAGCCGCCGGTGGCCTTGGCCCAGCCGGCCTTGTTATTCTATTTGATGCTATTGGTCTTTCTTCAGCCATCCTGTTCTCTACCCGGAATCAACCAATAAAGCAATACTCCTTTTGAAAGGAAATACGAAGCACGAAATCCGAAATTCGAAACAAACTCGAATGACCAAAACTCAAATGTTCGAAACAAAGTTTTGAATTTTGGAAATTTGAATTTTGATATTGTTTCGGATTTCGATATTCGAATTTCGTATTTCCACGCAGCGGCATCACGGCGAAAGCCGCTCAATAGCCTTGTTTATTCGCTGCTTAGCTTTCTGCGACAATCTATCCGCTCCCACTTCCAACGCCTGTCTATAAGCAGCGAGCGCCTCATTTTTTGCCCCGAGTTCTTCTTTTATCATCCCTTTATGCTCGTACACCTCTGCAGGTACGAGAATATTATTCTGCTGATACTGTTGCAACGCGGCCGCCACAAATTCGGCGGCCTGCGAATTTTTACCTTGTTTATGCAGAACATACGCATAAGTATCCAGGAAGCCGGGGTTATTCGGCTTTGCATCAAGTGCACGCTTGGCGTATCGAAGAGCTTC
>JAQYVG010000573.1 GCA_030145595.1 Desulfobacterales bacterium
GGCGGCGGCGGCGGTTTCCTCCAGTCCGGGTATACGGATGAACGTCGTGCCTACGGCCGGTTCAAGGCAAATCAGATCCTGGACACCAAGGCCGATTACTGTATTGCGCCGTGCCACAACTGCCATGCCCAGATCCACGACCTGAGTGAAGAGCGTGATCATGCCTGGCAGACGGTACACTTGTGGACTTTAATATGCCTTTCTCTGGGAATTCTGGGACCCAACGAACGTGAATATTTGGGTGATGATCTTAAAGAAGTGAATGTCTTTCACCCTGAATCGGCGATGTAACACCTTTCAAAAGTTTTCATGCAGTTTTTAGGTAATCTACCGCAGAAGATAACCTCACATAAAAGCCCCTGGTCGTTCTTGCCGGCCGGGGCTTTTTATTTATAGGTTCAGCGTTCTCCGTTCAGCGTTCTGGGTTAAACCCCTGAACTTTTGAACCTCTGAACCCTGAACCTCTGAACCCTTGAACCGTGTGCCGGGTTTTATTAGCCCGAGGATCTTTGAAAGGTCGCATCCAGGGTCTGAACAGCCTTGGCCAGTTCCTTATCACTAATGACAACGGAAATAGAAGAAACCGTACACCCCATAGCCATTAGAGTTACACCAGCATTTTCCAGAGCTGCTGTTAGTGTGTCGGCAATACCGTACCGGTCC
>JAQYVG010000574.1 GCA_030145595.1 Desulfobacterales bacterium
GACCGAAAAAGTCCATCTCCCTGTTGTTATTCTGTGGTACGCCCGTTGAACACCTTATTAAATCCAAATAATGTGAAATCCCGCACAGCGGGGGCAGGACCTGTGCGCCTTTGGCGCATTCGAATATGCCTGAGGAATACAAGTGTGCCATAGGCGCACAGGTCCTGCTCCCGCAAAGCGGGATTTCACATCATTTTATAATATGATGAGGAGTTCACCGGGCACACCATGATATCATGGTGTTAGCCCTTTATTATTTTTGCAGCACTCTTGCAGCACTTAAAAATTTACAGATTAGAAATATAAATTCCAGTCTTTTACGCCAACAGCAGGTGTGAATTTATCCTGAACTTGCCGAAGGAAATCCCCTTGGGAGCGCCAATTATTTCAGTGGGTTAGATTATTCTATCCCACTTTTTTGTCTTAGGAAGTAGAACTGAAATTTCGAATACGAGTGAAGAATTATGTTAGGTCTTTTATGATTTTGCGATAAAATCTCCAAAGCAAGCTCTTTGTCATACATAAGCCGCCTCATTATCTATTCTTCGTTTGAGAAATTTGTTCATGTTTTTCCGGTAACTGACAATGTCCACTGCTTGTTGTAGTTGTTCTTCCAAATCCTGTTTTATGCCGATGATAGTAAACAAATCCTGCTTTTCCAGT
>JAQYVG010000575.1 GCA_030145595.1 Desulfobacterales bacterium
GATATTACGTTAAAATACACCTATATTAGCCAAATGGCTAATATAAACCGCCAGTAGGCGATAGATATAGCGGAGAACCGCACGTTTTCGTATCAGCAGATACACGCCAAAAAAGCCTTTAGTCTGATGTCTTTAGTCTTTTTTGTAAGCTGTAGCGCAGCAAGGACTTAGATCCAGCCGGCTCAGATTCGTTAATCCAGAATCGAGAATCAATGTTTTTGAACCTTTATATTTCGGTAATTTGTATTTGTTTCGGATTTCGATATTCGGATTTCGTATTTCGCCAGTCTTGGCCCCTCTACAACTGTAGAGAATCCTTTACAAATCGGCCCTTTTATGCAAAACAAACCCAATCTTGTTAAAGTTACAGGTCGGGGCCCGCTTGGTGGTATTGCCTCGGCGCTGGCCGCTTCTGCGAACGAGCTGAATTTTGTGATAGCGTCTGATATACCTCAGGTTGATACTGCCTTAGTAAGGATGCTTCTCAGGCAGGGCAGAGATTTTGATGCTGTTATTCCCCGAGCCGGTCGGTCCCGATACGAGCCGCTTTTTGCTGTATATAAAAAAGACACTCTGGCTGCTATCGAGGCCGCTTTGCTCTCAGGAAACAATCGAATAATCGAGGCATTAAGCTGCTGCAGGGTTAAGTATATTGACTTG
>JAQYVG010000576.1 GCA_030145595.1 Desulfobacterales bacterium
TAATAGTTCAATACGAGAAAGTTCCGGACGTCCATAAATAAGTGGAAAAGGGGTCAAAGCCTGAATTGTGAATTAGTCTTTATAGTTATATTAGAAATGGAACGATAGCGGAACGAAAAAGGCGAAATGAGCGAGAGGTTTGAATTAATCCAATATATTTCAGATTTTACTATTTGGCCAAATTTTCAAAAAAATTTGGAACTATTTTTTACCAATTACCTATAAATTTTTCTTGCAACATCTTTTAAGGAGGTGATAATCAGCCACCACCAGTAAAACTGGTGGTGGCTGATTGCTTGCCCAATGGAATTCCGCCTTGCGGACCTCCTTCGGAGGATTCCACCGGGAGGGCCTATTCCTCCGGGATCTCCCATTGGATAAAACTAATAAAACTCCCTCTGTGTTCTCTGTGACTGTGGAATAGGAGTTTCGTGCAGAAAGTGCTTGAAATTTAATTTTCAATATGACGGTTACAAGTTATGCCAAGATTAGCAAGATTAGATGCCCCTGGAGTGTTGCACCATGTCATGGGTCGGGGCATTGAGATAAGAAAAGCAGTAGCGAAAGTCAGGCGTGCAATGTCGTGGATCGGCGTCAGGGAACTCGGTTATTCCGGGGCTGAAGTTGCTAGATATCTTGGTGTTACGAACTCTT
>JAQYVG010000577.1 GCA_030145595.1 Desulfobacterales bacterium
CAGGGCAGGCTCAGAAAACAGCCCTGTCTTTTCTATGATTGCGCCATATATTGTGTAGGTGCGACTTGGCCTAAAACGAACGATTAATGCTATAATTGTGCAAAAATGAAAGTCCGAAAAACTTTTGTATTGTGTATTTAATCGTTAATAAAATCTTGTGGATTGGAAACGGAAATGGGGTCAGGCAGAAGTAAATAAGTATCCCCTTTTTTTTCCGAATATGATACTCTTCAGTGTAGACCATTGAATCCCATTCTGGTTACAAATACTTAATTACTTATGCCTGACCCCATTTACAACCGTGTTCCGGCACCGGCGATAAGCTTTACTCATCCCAATCTTCCAGTGCTTATTCGACAGATTGAAGAACTCATAAAGGCTTGAGCGCCTGTTCATATAAAATAGTGGAATAGTGGCAACGTCCCCCTTTTCCACTCGTGAAATTCGCGTAATCTGCGCCTGCCCCGCCTGCCCTGTGCAATTTCGGAGAACCTATTGCTCTGGGGTAGGTCCGGAAGATCGTACTGGGGTAATCTGCGGACGAGAATTGTGGAATAGTGGCAACGTCCCCCATTAATTCGTTTAAGGAGGTTTGTAACATGCAAAGAATAATTATTGATAAGAATATTAGACACGGCAAACCTGTTATA
>JAQYVG010000578.1 GCA_030145595.1 Desulfobacterales bacterium
ATAGCGGGAGCTGTTCATTTTGTTGACAATGTAGACGGGGTAGTCGATGCAGCAGGAGTGGGAGAGGCAGGGGCAGGAGTCTGGTGCGTGGCAGCAGACGAGGCATCCTGGTCGTCTTGTTCCTGGTTGAATCACGTGGATTAATCGTACTGTTGAATGTTGAATGTTGAATGAGAGGGACGTGGCATTTGAGTAGGAATTGGAAATCAAAGTGAGATGATTTGTAAGTGATGTATCATACTTGGAGATTGGATACTACTGGTAGTGAAGATCAATTCAATTCAATTCAATTCAATTCAATTCAATTCAATTCAATTCAATTCAATTCAATTCAATTCAATTCAATTCAATTCAATCGAACAAAGTGAAAGCGTTGTTTCCATTTCATTCGTGCTTCCTACGTACTTCTATCGCCCGCGACTCGTGATAGCATGAGTCGGTCTTCAACAATGTATGGAGGGCATTGATCAATCATTTTAAATTCTCTATTTGAATCGAATGAATCTAGATGGATGGAATTGAAATGTGATAATGGCTCAACTTCAAACTACTTGTGCGTCGCTATGATGAGGTTCTGTTGTGTTGCTTTTTGCTGTTGTTGTTATTCCGTTGTTTGCTGCTTCCATCTTTTGTCTCTTGTGTCTTCTCC
>JAQYVG010000579.1 GCA_030145595.1 Desulfobacterales bacterium
ATGGATTGAAACTGCAAAAGAGCTGGGCCGCGAAATACCACAGGCCAAGGGCCGGTTGATGTTTGCATAACAAATACGATACCGGCTATGGTAGTAAGACAATTACCGGACGGCCGCGGGCTTTAGCTGATAAAGACATGAATGCCTATGTCAAACGGCGCAGTAAAAAAGTAAAATACAGCACCATCACAAGGGAATTGACCGACGTAAAAGCAATATTAAACTGGTCTGTCAAAAGGACGCCCCCGCTTATATCCCACAATTCTGTTCGCGATTATAAAAAGCCTTTCAAATGAAACCCTCGGTAAATTCAGTCAAGACGACCGGCAGGCCGAGCCGGGCTTGGGCGTTTTACATTTCTTAAAATGGTCTATAATATGATCTAAAAAAAGGTCTTATTATAGGTGCTATTATGGATTATATTCTTGCCGAGCTTTCGGCCAGCATAACCGAGTTGAAAAAGAATCCAACGGCTCTGATCAAACAGGCGGGCACACGTCCGATTGCAATTTTGAACCATAATCGGCCGTCAGCCTACCTGGTTCCGGCGCGAGCCTTTGAGGTATTGATGGATCTTCTGGAAGATGTGGCATTCACGCAGCCTGCAAGATCAGCATCCATTTCAAGTCCGACAAATAGGGATTTC
>JAQYVG010000057.1 GCA_030145595.1 Desulfobacterales bacterium
GTGACTGTTCGTGTTGAGCGCGGTATGATTCACATTGGTTACAATAACGAGATTGTTGGTATTCGTGAGACGACCAAGACGGTTTGTACGGGAGTTGAGATGTTCCGTAAGATTTTGGATGAGGGTCAGGCGGGCGATAATGTAGGTGTATTGCTGCGCGGTACCAAGCGTGATGAAGTTGAACGCGGTCAGGTGGTGGCGGTTCCGGGTTCGATTCAGCCTCATACCAAGTTTAAGGCCGAGGTATATATATTGAGCAAGGAAGAGGGTGGTCGCCACACGCCGTTTTTCAGCGGTTATCGGCCGCAGTTTTATTTTCGTACGACGGATGTTACCGGGAATTTGATGCTTCCGGAAGGCGTGGAGATGATCATGCCCGGCGACAATGTGACGATTACAGGTGAGCTTATAACGCCGATCGCGATGGAAAAAGAGCTCAGGTTTGCCATCAGGGAAGGCGGCCGGACCGTCGGCGCCGGCGTGGTCAGCGAAATTATCGAATAACGGCGAAGGAGTTTTCTGGTGAGAATAATTGTTACCCTTGCATGCGGCGAATGCAAAAGGAGAAACTACACAACGACCAAGAATAAACGCACAACGCCGGACAAGTTGGAATTCAGCAAGTATTGCAAATTTTGTAGAAAACATACTTTGCACAGAGAAACCAAATAGAAGAAATGATACAGGCCAGTAGCTCCAACGGTAGAGCGTCGGACTCCAAATCCGAGTGTTGGGGGTTCGAATCCCTCCTGGCCTGCCAGATACAAAAGAGCAACTCCGGCAATTGACATAAACCAAGAAATTTCTTTGATGGTTTCATTTGGATTTGACCATTTTGGGAGCATAATGGCACGGCTACAAAGAAAAAAAACTGTAAGCACCAGAAAAAATAAGAAAAAAAAAGCCATAGCAGCTGCATCACCACAAGTAAAAAATGCTGGCGCTGCCACGCAGATGGCGCTGCCGGGGGCAGCAGCCAAGGAGTCTAAAAAAAGACAAGTTCTACCACCAAAGAAGGATGTAGCTAAAACTCGCAAGGAACCGGGGAAGATTAAAAGCTACCTGGATACAAGTATCCAGTTTCTCAGAGAAGTTAAGGTGGAACTCAAAAAGGTTACATGGCCTACGCGTAAGCAGACTATGGGTTCCACTGTCGTTGTGATTATCCTGGTTATGATCATATCGCTTTTCTTAGGTGTAGTTGACGCCGGTTTGTCAGGCCTGCTTCGCTTGGTTCTAAAGTAGTCGTTTGGGAGATGAAGATTGACCCTTAAATGGTATATAGTTCATGTTTATTCGGGGTTTGAAAGCAAGGTCAAAGCGGCCTTGGAAGAACGTATTGCGTCCATTCCTAATCCCGAAAAGTTCGGTGAAGTGCTTGTGCCCACTGAAGAAATCGTAGAGCTTGTCAAAGGAAAAAGAAAGACATCGGCGCGCAAGTTCTATCCCGGGTATATATTGCTAAAAATGGAACTTGATGATGAAACCTGGCACGTTGTTAATAGTACCGCCAAGGTCAGCGGGTTTTTGGGTGGCAGAGAGAGACCGGCCCCTATCTCTGATGAAGAAGCCGAACAAATCATAAAACGTATGGAGGCAGGCAAAGATAAGCCCCAGCCAAAATACTTTTTTGAATCCGGGGATGAGATTCGTGTTATAGACGGCCCTTTTAAAAACTTTAACGGTACCGTCGATGAAGTTAACCCTGAAAAGGGTAAAATAAGGGTACTTGTAAGCATATTTGGCCGTGCAACCCCGGTGGAATTGGAATTCGTACAGGTTGCAAAATTATAAGGTTAAATTAACGAATATAGGGAAATTTATAAAAATGGCAAAAAAGGTTCTTACACAGATAAAACTTCAGGTAACGGCCGGTAAAGCCAATCCTTCTCCGCCAATTGGTCCTGCGTTGGGTCAGCATGGTGTAAACATAATGGATTTTTGTAAGACATTTAACTCCAGGACGGCCAATGATGAAGGGATGATCATACCCGTTGTCATCACGGTCTACCAGGATAGATCCTTTACATTTATAACCAAAACGCCACCTGCATCCGTCCTTTTAAAGCAAGCAGCAAAGATAGCCAAAGGTGCGGGTGATCCAAAACGCGAGAAAGTCGGCCAGGTCACCAAGCAGCAGGTCGAAGAGATTGCCAAGCAGAAAATGGTTGATTTAAACGCTTATGATCTAAGTGCTGCTTGCAGAATCATTGCCGGAACGGCCAGAAGTATGGGTATAGAGGTTAGCAACTAGAAAATGTTGCGGGTTGAGAATTGCAAGTTGTAAGTTGAACATTTTGCAAAAGTCTCACATTGAGATCCGGACTCAAACACAAACAAGTAATTAAGGGGTGAAGAAGAGAACATGCCGAAGCGGGGTAAAAAATATTCAGAAGCAGTTAAGAAAGCAAACGCCGGGACAAAACATGGTTTTGACGAGGCTGTCAGAATGGCGTTAGACGCTTCTTATGCCAAATTTGATGAAACCATTGATGTCGCAGTTCGTCTTGGCGTGGATCCGAGACATGCAGACCAGATGGTTCGCGGAACTGTCGTGCTGCCGAATGGTCTTGGTAAGGAAATAAAGGTCCTAGTTTTTGCTAAAGGAGAGAAAGAAAAAGAAGCCCTTGATGCCGGTGCCGATTTTGTAGGTAATGACGACCTTGTCGAAAAGATTAAAGGTGGATGGTTCGGCTTCGACAAAGCAGTTGCCACACCGGATATGATGGGTACCGTGGGTAAAATAGGAAGACTTCTCGGTCCCAGAGGCCTTATGCCTAACGCAAAAACCGGAACAGTTACTTTTGATATCGCCAGGGCGGTCAGTGAACTCAAAGCCGGAAAAATCGATTTCAAGGTTGAAAAGGCAGGGATTGTCCACGTTCCAATGGGCAAGGTCTCGTTTGGGGTAGAAAAGATTGTGCAGAATGCAACGGCCTTTTTGGAAACAATCATACGTCTCAAACCGGCTTCAAGCAAAGGAACCTATCTGAAAGGAATCACTGTTTCTACGACAATGGGACCCGGTTTCAAGATAGATACGGCCAGTATCAAAGACTTAATCAAATAATCTTCTTCCTTTAAAAGGGTTTTACAGTCTTGATTTGATCATCCCACAGTAAACCGAGATTGGAAGGATTTGTTTGCTTTCTATTGTTTATATACCACTTGTAAGGCTTTGGTGTAAAATTTTTTAAAATAATATTCCTGTCAAAGACCGTAGGTGCACTTTTTTTGTGTTTAATCGGCCCAGCTAGCCTACCGAGACATTGCGTTTGCATAAACATAAATGTGTTGCCTCTGGTTTTAGGATTAATGGAAGGAGGTGTAGTTAAGTTGTGAAGCTTGAAAAAAAGAAAAAAATTGTTGAAGATCTGCGAGAAAAATTTTCGAAATCCAAGGTAGTCATCGTTACAGACTACAAGGGGCTCGACGTATCGACTATTAATGATTTGAGAAAAAAGCTCAAGGATCTTGATGTTGAGTATAAAGTCGCCAAAAATTCGCTGCTTGTCAGAGGATCAGAGGAGACTGATGTCGCCTTGATAAAAGACATTTTTACGGGACCAAATGCCGTTGCACTGAGCTATGATGATCCGGTTGCGCCTGCTAAAGTATTGACGGAGTTTTCCGCTGAGCACAAAGCATTGGAAATCAAAATAGGCGTTATGAACGGCAAGGTCCTCGATGTAAGCGCAATTAAGGCGCTGTCGCTCCTGCCGTCTCGCGAGGTCCTTTTGGGACAATTACTGGCGACCATGAGCAGTGTTCCCGCAAATTTTGTACGAACCTTAAATGCCATACCGGGGCAGCTTTTAAACGTGCTTACGGCCATAAAGGAGCAAAAAGAGGCTGCCTGAGGACGGCAGTTATAAGTTATAGGTTAATAGTTGCCGGATAAACATGACTTTACCGTTTTATAATAACCAATTAAGAGCGACATATAGCCTAATAACGAATAACAGATAACAAATAACAATAAATTTTAGCTTTAGTGCAACAATATTAAATAAGATCATTTACTATTGTTTCAGATAAATTTGAAAGTACTACTGGAGGTTAAAAAAAATGGCAGATACTACCAAAGAGGACGTAATTGAATTTATAGCTAAGATGTCGGTGTTAGAACTGTCCGAGCTTATAAAGGAAATGGAAGAAAAATTCGGAGTTTCAGCCGCTGCTCCGGTTGCTATGATGGCGGCAGGCCCTGCTGAGGCAGCCGGCTCTGCTGCGGCAGATGAACAGACTGAATTTGATGTTATTTTGACAAGTTTTGGCGATAAGAAGATTCAGGTTATCAAAGAAGTCCGGGCCATCACCAGCCTGGGTTTAAAAGATGCTAAGACTCTGGTCGATGAGGTGCCCCAACCCGTCAAGGAAGGGATACCTCAAGATGAGGCCGCAAAGATCAAGGAGCAGCTTGAAGAAGCCGGTGCTCAGGTTGAAATAAAGTAAAACTTTTCCCTGTAGCCCATAATCATAAACCGATGTGTATATTGGAGATGAAATGTCTGAAAGGCCTTTGGCGAGCAAGCGCATCAGGAAAAACTTCGGTAAAATAAGCAAGATTGTTGATATCCCGGACCTTATCGGAGTTCAACGGGAATCATTCAATCGCTTTTTGCAAATGGATGTTTTGCCGGAAAAGCGGAAGGACATCGGACTGCAGACCGTTTATAAGTCTGTTTTCCCTATAAAAGATTTTACCGGAAGTGCTTCCCTTGAGTTTGTGTCATACAGATTCGGCGAGATGAAGCATAGTGTTCAGGAGTGTGTCCACCGGGGGATGACCTATGAAATCCCTATTCGTATCACCGTTAGGCTGGTTGTATACGATATCGACAAGGAGACGGGGGTTACCAATATCCGTGATATCAAGGAGCAGGAAATTTATTTCGGCACTATTCCTTTGATGACCGATAAAGGCACGTTCATCATCAATGGTACGGAACGTGTAGTGGTTAGCCAGCTCCACCGCTCCTCGGGTGTGTTTTTCGACCATGACAAAGGCAAGACGCACTCTTCCGGTAAAATTATTTATACTTCCAGAATTATACCGGTGCGAGGGTCTTGGATCGATATGGAGATCGATCCCAAAGATATCGTCAATATCCGCATAGACAGGCGGCGCAAGTTTCCCATAACGATTCTTTTTAAGGCCCTTGGCTATTCAACTGAAGATATTTTGGCCTATTTTTATACTACTGAAAGATATATTCTCAAAGGCAAACGCATATATAAAGAGTTTAATGCGGACTTGCTGAAGGGACAGCGGGCCAGCCGTGGTGTCAAAAACCCTGAAACCGGCGATACGATTGTCATGAAAGGGCGTGTTTTTACCAAGTCTGCAATCAGCCAGTTGAAATCCGCAAAAATGGACAAGATCCCGGTAGGCATAGAAGACATTGTGGGCAAAGTCTTTGCCTCGACAATTGTGGATTCCAAAACCAATGAGCCTATTATAAAAGCAAACGAGACGCTTGATGAAGAAGTTTTCCAGGCCTTAAGCGCTGCCGGTATCAAGGAATTTGAAGTCGTTTTAATTGATGGTGTGACCAGCAGCGACTCGATACATAAAACGCTTATAATGGACAAAGTCGAGATAAAACAAGACGCACTTATTGAGATTTACCGGCGTCTCAGGCCCGGAAATCCTGCAACTCCGGAAGTAGCCCAGGATTTTGTTGACAACATGTTTTTCAAGCCCTCATATTACGATCTTTCCGGTGTCGGCCGGATGAAGATCAACGTGCGCCTCGGTGTCGATACTGCGGTCGAGATAAGAACTCTACGCAAAGAAGACATACTCCTTGCGGCTAAAACTCTAGTAACGCTCAAAGACACTCAAGGGGCCGTTGACGACATCGATCATTTAGGGAACCGGCGGGTTAGAGCGGTGGGTGAACTTCTTGAGAATCAATACCGTATCGGACTGGTACGCATGGAGCGGGCGATTAAGGAGCGTATGAGCCTTCAAGAAGTAGATGCGTTGATGCCCCACGATCTGGTTAATCCCAAACCGGTTTCCGCTGTAGTTAAAGAGTTTTTTGGTACAAGCCAGCTCAGTCAGTTTATGGATCAGACAAATCCACTTTCGGAGACGACCCATAAACGGCGTTTGAGTGCGCTGGGACCTGGTGGCCTAACCCGTGAACGTGCCGGATTTGAGGTTCGGGACGTGCATCCTTCCCATTACGGTCGCATCTGTCCCATCGAAACACCGGAAGGACCCAACATCGGCCTGATAGTCTCCCTGAGCACGTATGCGCGGGTGAATGAATACGGGTTTATTGAAACTCCTTACAACGTTGTTAAAGATGCGACGCTTTGTGATGAAATCAAATTCCTTAGTGCCTTTGAAGAAAAGGAGCACCCCATTGCACAGGCTAACGCCCCTGTTGATGAAAACAGGAAATATGTCAATCCGGTGGTTACATCACGAGTGGCCGGAGAGTTTATGATGGTCAAATCCGACGAAATCGAGTTGATGGATATCTCTCCCAACCAGTTGGTAAGCGTATCCGCATCTCTGATCCCTTTTCTGGAAAATGACGACGCCAATCGGGCCTTGATGGGGTCAAACATGCAACGCCAGGCGGTTCCATTGCTTGTTAATCAGGCACCTCTGGTAGGTACGGGTATCGAGGGTGTTGTGGCCAAAGACTCAGGTGTTGCCGTCGTGGCCAAGAGCGACGGTCTTGTGATGGATGTGGATGCTTCCCGTATCGTCATAAAACATGGTGATGCGGACGGCGAAGGTGACGGCTCCAAAATGCCGGTGATGGTTTACAACCTCGCTAAATTTATACGCAGCAATCAGAATACATGCTTCAATCAGCGTTCCATTGTTACCAAGGGGCAGCATGTGAAAGCCGGTGAAATCATTGCCGATGGACCGGCAACAGAACAGGGGGAGCTTGCCCTGGGCAAGAACATAACGGTAGCCTTTATGCCCTGGGGTGGTTATAACTTTGAAGATTCGATATTAGTCGGAGAAAGGCTTCACCGGGACGGGGTGTATACATCTATACACATTGAAGAATTTGATATCGTTGCCAGGGATACCAAGTTAGGTAGAGAAGATATTACACGAGACATTCCGAATGTCGGTGAGGAAGCTTTAAAAGATCTGGATGAAAGCGGGATTATAAGGCTGGGTGCTGAAGTCGGATCGGGAGACGTCCTGGTTGGGAAAATTACACCCAAAGGTGAGACCCAGCTTTCGCCTGAAGAAAAACTTCTGCGTGCCATCTTTGGTGAAAAAGCCGGGGATGTTAAAGATACTTCTCTGCGGGTACCTCCCGGTGTCCAGGGGATTGTTGTTGATGCCAAAGTGTTCTCAAGGCGGGGTATCGAAAAAGATGAGCGTTCCCGCCTGATCCAAGCAGAGGAGATCTCTAACTTTGATAAAGATCGAGATGATCAACTTACCGTTATTGAAGATGTGGTGCGCAATAAGCTTGAGAAACTGCTGATTGGAAAAAAATGCTATACATCTTTGAAGAAAGGCAAAAAAGTACTAATTCCAAAGGGGGGCAAGATAGATGCCAAGATGCTGGCCGAGATACCGGTTGCCCAATTAGAGGGTATTGTATTAAAAAGCCCCAAAAGTACGGAAAAAGTCCACGATATTCTGGAGCAATACCGGAATCAAAGCGAGCTTTGCCGGATAGAGTATGAGCAAAAGGCCGGCCGCTTTGCTAAAGGTGATGATCTGCCCCCTGGCGTAATTAAGTTGGTCAAGGTGTACGTGGCCATGAAACGGAAATTGTCGGTGGGCGATAAGATGGCCGGTCGTCACGGAAACAAGGGCGTTGTGTCCAGAATTCTTCCCCAGGAAGATCTGCCTTATTTTGAAGATGGAACGCCGGTTGATATGGTACTAAATCCCCTGGGCGTACCTTCACGAATGAATGTTGGTCAGGTTTTGGAAATTCATCTGGGATGTGCCGCCAAAGAACTTGGTAAACAGGTCAACCGGTTGCTTAAAGAAAAGAAACTTGAAGAACTGCGTCAAAAAATGAAACGGATATTCTCAGAGCATCACGTTCAGAAGATGATCGACGAGTTTGACGATAGCTCCCTGGGCAAGTTTGCAGACAATTATAAGGACGGTGTTCATATGGCCACTCCGGTTTTTGACGGCGCCAAGGAGGATGAAATTAAATATCTTCTTGACGAAGCGGGACTCCACTCGAGCGCTCAGACCACGCTGTATGACGGACGTACCGGCGAGCCTTTTAAAGAAAAGATTACTGTTGGTACAATGTATGTATTGAAACTCCATCATCTTGTTGATGACAAGATACACGCACGGTCTATTGGTCCTTATTCACTGGTGACCCAGCAGCCCTTAGGCGGTAAGGCTCAGTTTGGCGGTCAGCGCCTGGGTGAAATGGAGGTCTGGGCCATGGAGGCTTACGGTGCCGCCCATGCCCTCCAGGAATTTTTAACGGTAAAGTCGGACGACATGGCCGGAAGAACCCGCATGTATGAAAAGATAGTAAAGGGGCAGAATACTCTGGAGCCAGGCTTGCCCGAGTCTTTCAGAGTCCTGACAAAAGAACTAAAGAGTTTGGGTTTAGATGTGACTCTTTTGGAGGCAGAGTAATACCCTAATCGAGTCAAAACTCGATTAGGCGTCTGTGGTCAGTTGTCCGTAGTCAGTGGTCTTGCAGGTTCTTAGGGCTTCTTTTTTGTGTTTCGCCTGTACTTGAAAGATAATATAGCTTCTGATTGCTAAGTACATGTATTAGAGCACTAAGCAACGGACGACGGACAAAGGACAACGGACACCCAATTGAGCATTTTCGCTCAATAGGGGTAATAAACACTTTTTACAAGACCATCAATAAATATAAAACCAATAAATAGGGAACAAAAATGGACACTCTATACGATTTCTTCGCCAAGCCAACGGATCCAAGACGTTATACAGGTGTTCGCATTGCCCTGGCATCACCGGAGCAAGTCCTGAAATGGTCTCATGGAGAGATTAAAAAGCCGGAGACAATCAATTATCGAACCTTTAAGCCTGAACGTGACGGTCTGTTCTGCGCCAAGATTTTCGGTCCTACCAAAGACTATGAATGCAACTGCGGCAAATACAAGCGGATGAAACACAGAGGGGTCGTTTGCGAAAAATGTGGCGTAGAGGTCATTCAATCCAAGGTAAGAAGGGAGCGCATGGCGCATATAGAGTTAGCCACTCCTTGTGCCCATATCTGGTACCTGAAAAGCCTTCCAAGCAAAATCGGCAATTTGCTGGACATGACGCTCAAAAACATTGAAAAGGTTCTTTACTTTGACTGTCATGTAGTCATTGATCCTAAAGATACTGATTTAAGCCGCAATCAACTTTTGACTGATAATAAATATCGAGAGGCACTAGAAACCTGGGGATCAAAGTTCGAGGTCGGCATTGGAGCAGAGGCGGTCAAGCAAATGCTGGAAATGATTGATCTTGATGCCGTACACGAACAGCTGAGAGTCGACATTAATGCCACCGGTTCAGTTGCCAAGCGTCAAAAACTGGCCAAACGGCTAAAAATCATCGATGCCTTCAGGCGTAGTGAAATCAATCCGGCCTGGATGATAATGGATATCATTCCGGTTCTGCCTCCGGACCTGCGTCCGCTGGTTCCCCTTGAAGGGGGAAGATTCGCCACATCGGATCTTAATGACCTTTATCGCCGGGTCATTAATCGTAATAATCGCCTTAAACGTCTTATCGACCTAAAAGCGCCTGACATTATTGTCCGTAATGAAAAAAGAATGCTCCAGGAGTCGGTAGACGTTCTCTTTGATAACGGCCGGCACGGTAGAGTCATTACGGGAACAAACAAACGACCGCTCAAGTCTTTAAGTGATACACTCAAAGGCAAGCAAGGTCGTTTTAGGCAGAATCTTTTAGGCAAAAGGGTCGATTATTCAGGCCGGACAGTTATCACCGTGGGGCCGAACCTCAGACTCCATCAATGCGGTCTGCCCAAGAAGATGGCGTTAGAGATGTTCAAGCCGTTTGTTTATTATCGCCTTGAACAAAAGGGGCTTGTTTCCACCGTAAAAAGCGCCAAGAAAATGGTGGAGCGGGAAATCCCGGAAGTATGGGACACATTAGATGAAGTCGTCAAAGAGTATCCGGTACTGTTAAACCGCGCTCCTACCTTACACCGCCTGGGTGTTCAGGCATTTGAGCCGATTCTGATTGAAGGCAAGGCTCTGCAGCTTCATCCGCTTGTCTGTACGGCATTTAATGCCGACTTTGACGGTGATCAGATGGCGGTCCATATCCCCCTTTCGGTAGAAGCACAAATTGAAGCCCGGGTACTGATGCTGTCGAGCAATAATATCCTTTCGCCGGCCAACGGTAGTCCGATTATTGTGCCAAGTCAGGATATCGTTCTTGGGATTTATTATATGACCAGGGGGGTTGCCGGCTCCATGGGAGAAGGCAAGATTTTTGCTAATGCCGATGAGGTTCGTTGTGCCTATGATGACGAGAAAGCCGATCTGCATGCTCAAATAGTCGTTCGCATGAACGGCAAACGGTACGATACGACCGTTGGCCGGATTCTGCTGTGGGAGATCATACCCAAGGGCAATATCATAATGCTTTGCCATATTATGCTTGCGGATGAGGACGAAGCTAACACCGTGCTTAAAAAGATCCAAAAGGGAGCAGAATTTAAAGATATGGTGAGCAAATATTCCCAGGCTTCCAATAAAGATCATGACGGGATGCTGGGGCTTTTGAGGAACGAAGAATTCAAACGGATATTTAATGCTACTGATGAAGATACCGATGCGGTTTTCGCTCTTGAAGAAGATCAGGTCAGCGGCGCAATTTTTGCCGATGAGGCCTATCATATTTTTCAGGTCGTAAAGAAGCGGCCCGAAATTCCTTTCTCTATGGTGAACAATGTTAGGGATAAAAAGACACTTCGAGAACTCGTGGATTACGCCTATAGAAACCTGGGCCCCAAAGCGACGGTTATCCTTTCCGACCGGTTGAAGGATGTCGGTTATAAATATTCCACTGAAGGCGGTATCTCCATTTCCATTGACGATATGATCATCCCTGCAGCCAAATGGGATATTATGGAAAAAGCGGAAAAGGAGGTTGGAAAGATTAGCCGACAGTATACCGAAGGGCTTATCACGCAGGGTGAGAAATATAATAAAGTTGTGGATATTTGGGCAAAAGCGACCGATGAGGTTGCCGACGAGATGATGGCTGCCATGCGAAAGGGCTCGGAGATCGACCAGGAGGGCAGCCCTGCCAACCAGGAGAGCTTAAACCCCATTTACATGATGGCGGATTCCGGTGCCAGAGGCAGCAAAGATCAGATGCGGCAGCTCGCCGGTATGCGCGGTCTGATGGCCAAACCGTCAGGCGAAATCATCGAAACGCCGATTAGTGCAAATTTCAGGGAGGGTCTTTCCGTGCTGCAGTATTTTATTTCGACGCATGGTGCTAGAAAGGGACTTGCAGATACTGCACTGAAAACGGCGAATTCAGGGTACCTCACCCGACGCCTTGCAGACGTTGCCCAGGACTGCATTGTTTTGGACAAAGACTGTGAAACAATGTTCGGGGTTGAGGTGGAATCCCTGATGGAGGGCGGTGAAGTCATTCAGCGCCTTGGCGAACGTATTTTGGGGCGTGTGTCTGTCGAGGATATTAAGGATCCGTTTACCGACGAGGTGATTGTTAAGGCCGGAATAATTCTGGACGAAGATGCCGTGCACTTGATTGAAGATGCAGGTATAACCAGTGCAAAGATCCGGTCGGTTCTGACATGCAAGACCAAAAGCGGTGTTTGTGCAAAATGCTATGGCCGGGATCTTTCACATGGCAGCATGGTTGAAATCGGACAGGCCGTTGGAATACTGGCGGCCCAATCCATCGGGGAGCCCGGAACCCAGTTGACCATGCGTACTTTTCACATCGGCGGGACGGCCAGTCGAAGAGTAGAACAGGCCGATATCAGGGCGCGAGTGGACGGCACGCTAAAGTACGTTGATCTCAATGTAGTCAAAAAAGGCAAAAACGAATTTGTGGTGATGAGCCGGAGAGGCGGTGAGTTAGCCATCATCGGGGATGCCGATCGGGAACGGGAACGGTTTCCTGTTATTTACGGTGCCCATATTGTGGTCAAAGAAGGCAATAAAGTCAAGGCCGGTGATCTTCTGGCAACATGGGATCCGTTTACAACACCGATAATAACGGAAGTTGGTGGAACCGTAAAATTTGGAGATATCGTAGCCGGCAAAACCATGCAGGAGAAGGTTGATCCTGTGACGGGAAAATCGAGTCGTATGATCGCTGAATCCAAAAGCGGCGAGGAACGTCCGAGGATTTCCATCAAGGACAAAGACAACAAGACGGCCAAATTGCCGGGATCGTCGGGAAGGGCGCGTTATTTGCTGCCTATCGATGCAATTTTACTGGTTGAAGAACAAGATGAAGTTAAGGCTGGTTACGTTATTGCCAAGCTGCCCAGGGCAACGACCAAGACCAAGGATATTACCGGGGGGCTCCCAAGGGTGGCCGAGCTTTTTGAGGTCCGCAAGCCCAAAGAAACCGCCGTCTTAAGTCAGATCGACGGATATGTTTCGATTGCAAAAGCTACCAAGAAAGGAAAACAAAGAGTCACCGTAACACCTATAGATGTCGGTGAAAAGAAGGAATATTTGATTCCCCGCGGCAAACATATCAACGTTTATGAGGGTGATTACATCCGGGCGGGTGAACCGCTTATCGCCGGAGCGTCGGTTCCCCAGGATATATTGAATATCAAGGGTGAAATCGCACTGGCTCGCTATCTTGTCGATGAGGTTCAGGAGGTATATCGCCTGCAGGGCGTCCGCATAAACGACAAACACATCGAAGTTGTCGTTCGGCAAATGATGCGGCGAGTGAAAGTTATGGATACCGGAGATACGGATTTTATTGCGGAAGAACAGGTTGACAGAGTTAGATTTGAGGAAGCCAACAGGGCTGTGATTGAAAAAGGAAAGAACCCTGCTGTTGCCGAACCTCTTATTCTTGGGATTACCAAAGCATCGCTATCCACTGATAGCTTTATCTCGGCGGCTTCATTCCAAGAGACGACCAAGGTTCTTACCGATGCGAGTATCGCCGGTAAAGAAGACTATCTCCAGGGCTTGAAGGAGAACGTCATAATGGGCAGAATCATTCCTGCGGGAACCGGTTTGGCCGTATATCGGGATGCGGAGATTGAGCCGAGCTGATAACCGTTGTCGCTTGTGAAAATATGTATTAAATTTCATATAAAACGCTTGACAATAAACCGCTCTTTGTTTTACCATCGCGACTTTGCCAATGTAAGTGATTTGTTATAAAAAGGGGATAAGATGCCGACCATCAACCAGTTAGTAAGAAAGGGCCGGAAGCGGATAAAGAAGAAAACCAATACACCGGCACTCAAACGGTCTCCTCAAAAGAGAGGGGTGTGTACGCGCGTGTATACTTCAACACCCAAAAAGCCCAATTCCGCACTGCGTAAAGTTGCGAGGGTACGGCTGACAACCGGTGCAGAGGTTACAGCATATATACCTGGTATAGGGCATAATCTTCAGGAGCATTCGGTTGTTCTGGTTCGTGGTGGAAGAGTAAAGGACCTGCCCGGTGTCAGGTATCATATAGTGCGAGGGACTCTTGATACCCTTGGAGTCGAGGATCGTAGACAAGGCCGGTCGAAATACGGCTCAAAGAAGCCCAAGTAGTGTTTAGACTGACTGATGGCCGGCAAGCCAGCAGGCAAAATAAAACTGACAAGATCGCAATTAGAGAAGATCCCTGTTCCTTTGAGGCGGGACAGGGATTTTCAATGGTTTACAAGTAACCCATAGCAAAAATGGTGTAGCAAATGCCGAGAAGAAGAGAAGTTCCTGAGCGGCCGGTTATTCCTGATTCCAAATATAACAGCAAGTTGGTATCAAGATTTATTAAGACAATCATGCGGGACGGCAAGAAGAGCCTGGCCGAGTCAATCCTTTACGAGTCATTTGATATCATCGAGAAAAAAACAAATGAACCTCCGCTCAAAGTTTTTGAAAAAGCTCTCGAAAATACAAAACCGATGATTGAGGTAAAGTCGCGTCGTGTCGGTGGTTCAACATACCAGGTCCCCACAGAAATTCGGCCGTCAAGGCGAACGGCACTGGGCATAAGGTGGATTATCGGCTTGGCGCGCAAAAGGTCGGAAAAAAGTATGGCCAACAAACTGGCCGGAGAGCTTATGGATGCCGCCAACAAAAGAGGGGCATCTGTCAAAAAGAAGGAAGACACCCATAAAATGGCCGATGCCAATAAGGCGTTTGCCCATTATCGGTGGTAATTTGATTATAAAATCGTGAAGCGATTTTATAACTGAAATTAGAGTGTATTCATCGCTAATCCGCTTTCAAGGGAGGAAGAAGATGGCGAAGGCAAAGTTTGAGAGGACCAAGCCGCATGTTAATGTGGGCACGATTGGTCATATAGATCATGGCAAGACGACCTTGACGGCAGCGATCACCAAGCATATGGGCCTCAAGGGTTTGGCGGACTATGTTCCTTTTGATGAGATAGACAAGGCCCCTGAGGAGAAGGAGCGCGGCATCACCATAGCGACGGCCCATGTTGAGTATGAGACTTTGAGTCGTCATTATGCTCA
>JAQYVG010000580.1 GCA_030145595.1 Desulfobacterales bacterium
AAATCCGGATTTACGGCAACCCGCAAATTCGCATCTCCCTTTCACTTAAAACACCCGCCAAAAACCAGGTAAAGGTAAGGCTCATAAGATCAGGGGAACTGATCAAAACATTTAGCGGGACGTTGCCAATGGATATTGATTTTGAGGACAAGAACTTCAAGCCAAGGCAGAAAGTATATTATAGGGTCGATGTTAAAGGGCTGGGAGCCCTGATTTCGAATCCCATTTTCGTAACCTTCGGAGGATAAAAAAAAGCTCATACCGGCAGCTTATGAGGTTAGTCCAGCATTTTTTTAACAGCGTCTAAAATTTCTTCCGGTTTGAAAGGCTTGGAGATCGTGGGGACATCAATTTTTCAGACACTTAGCGTGGCCCGACCCCAAATCTATTCTAAAATTTCATAGTCCATCGTACTACTGAATAAATTTATCTATTAACCGTAAATGGTAAAAACTATGCACACCAATATAAATTTGAATAAAAACCAGCAAATAGCGGCTGAATATAAAGATCAACATATTTTAGTTTTAGCTGGAGCCGGTACAGGTAAGACCCTGACAATAATCGCACGGGCTGAGCGTTTAATACGAAAAGGGATTGATCCAGAACGAATACTTCTTTTAACGTTTACGCGCCGGGCTGCC
>JAQYVG010000581.1 GCA_030145595.1 Desulfobacterales bacterium
TATCAGATCCCGGCATTGGTCCATCATATCGAGATAATTATGGCCGGCGCTATACCACTCCAGCAGCGTCATCTCGGGAAGATGGCGCCGGCCCCGTTCTTTACTGCGGAAGCACCTGCAAATCTGAAAAATGCGTGGGTAACCGGCGGCCAAAAGTCGTTTCATGCAAAGTTCGGGTGATGTATGCAAATACCAGTTTTCCGCAGCTACGGCGTCAATATGGGCCTCGGGAGCCGGCGCCGGAAGACGGCAGGGGGTTTCGACTTCAAGATAGTCATGCTCAATAAAAAACCGGCGAATCGCCTGAATAACCCGGGCCCTGATTGCCAGGTTTTTTTTGATGGATGTCTGTCTGCTGTTTTTCATACTCAAAACTCCTAACAAAGACGAACTAGAACTATATAAACTTATCACGAAAGCACGAAAATACGAAGACACGAAAAAAATTATTTCTGATTTACATAATTAGTGCTTCTTTTCCAGAACAATATGTGGCAAAATTAGTGTCAAAATTAAATGATGGGGTCGGGATGTTTTTGTTATAGAGAATTATCTTTCAGCGGAATGGATGATCTTTTTTTAAAGCGTGTGCTGTTTGAGTGTATTAGGGATTAGTTAGTGTCCATCCATAAATGAGGATTT
>JAQYVG010000582.1 GCA_030145595.1 Desulfobacterales bacterium
GCATCCGTCTCTTTGAGGATTTCGTGGCGTGCTTCCGGAATAACCTTGGACCGGCATTGTTGCAGCCGGGCGCAGATCGATTTTTGAGCTTCAAGGGAAACGATCTTGTCCGATCCGGCGCTCACCATCAGAATCGGGATGGTGATCTCTTGGCCAAACCCGGGTGCGGCCAGAATATCTATGGACGCAAACGTCGCTGACAGCCAACCATAAGTTACGCCGCCAAGCGCAAGACCCGGATTTTCCTTAATGGCCCTTTTTTCGTCCATAAACCGCACAGGATCCGAAGTCAGAAGGTTGCCTTCAAATTTTTCATCTTCGGGAGAATAATCGCCGGAACCGACGGCATAATCCTGATCCCAGCCTGCCTTGCCGGCAATGCGGGTAATGCCCTTGGCAAACCATCTGGGAAAGGGGGACGTTAAAATGTCGATCATGGGCGATACCAAAATCGCACGTTCGATGGCCCCTTGATGTTTATGAAGATAACGCATAGCAATATGGCCGCCCATGGAATGGGCCAGGATAATCAAAGGAGACACGGCTTGCGGTTTAACAATTTTATCAACAAATACGGCCAAATCACTGATATAGTCATCGTAGGTTTTGACAAATCCTTTATGCCGGTTCGACAGCATCC
>JAQYVG010000583.1 GCA_030145595.1 Desulfobacterales bacterium
ATTTCAAGGTCAGTAAAGCAGATAAGAAGCTGAATAAGCTGTTCTATGGGAGTAAATACGATGGCTAAAGGTGAGCTTGCCCCAAGAGGCGGAGAGATACTGATTTACCAAACTGAGGGCGGACAGACCAAGATAGAAGTCCATCTGGAAGGAGAGACTCTCTGGCTTTCTCAGGCGGGTTTGGCCGAACTTTACCAGACGACAAAACAAAACATAAGTCTTCATATTAAAAATATTTATGAAGAAGGTGAGCTGTATGAGGATTCAGTTGTCAAGGAATACTTGACAACTGCCGCAGATGGCAAGAACTACAAAACCAAACACTATAATCTCGATATGATCATATCGGTGGGCTACCGAATAAAATCCCATATTGCCACGCATTTCAGGCAATGGGCGACACAGCAACTAAGGGAATATATCGTTAAGGGCTTTGTGCTTAATGACGAGAGGTTAAAAAACCCCGACCATCCATTTGACTATTTTGATGAGTTACTCCGCCGAATACAGGACATTAGAACATCTGAGCGGCGATTCTATCAGAAGATAACGGATATTTACGCTACCAGCGCCGATTATGACCCCACCAGAGAGATAAGCATTACGTTTTTCAAAACCGTACAGAATAAAATGCACT
>JAQYVG010000584.1:0-282 GCA_030145595.1 Desulfobacterales bacterium
GGCATGGTTCTGGCCGGCCACTACTATCCCTCGGGTGAGCCAAATATCAATTATTGAGGTAGATTATGGAATTTAATGTTGTTCCGATTACGCTGGAAGGCTAGTAATACATCTATAGATTTCATAAGCGCCAATACCAACTTTCGGTCTGCGTCTAAGGATGCCCTTTTTTCCTCCTGAATAAATGAAGTGGCTTCTTTGGCAGCATCGAACATATGGCGGAGTCTTATAAGATCAGAGTTAAAGCTCCCTGCAGCCCCGCGTTGCGGGATTTTCGCTTCG
>JAQYVG010000584.1:292-636 GCA_030145595.1 Desulfobacterales bacterium
CAAGCTGACTGCAGGGAATCTTAGCCTGTAAGGAATTCTGTTAATCTAATATTCGCTCCCTAACCCCGCAGCCCCGTTGCCACGGGATTTCCGCTGCGCTCCAACAAGCTGGCTGCGGGGAATGCGCTCGCTGTTGCAGGTCAACATACTGGACCTCCGCAGAGTCCACGACTTCCTGTCTAAAGTAGCGACTCAAGTCTTGTGGCGTTCTCAAATCCACTTTCCGTCCTAGAATATCAGATAATTCGATTTCTACCCCAGCCAATCTTATGAGTCCGGGTGCACGATCCGGAAAGAACTCAACAAGAATATCTATATCGCTGTCAGACCCGAAATCATCGCTA
>JAQYVG010000585.1 GCA_030145595.1 Desulfobacterales bacterium
GTATATGTTTTCCGATACTTTAATCGTTGATATTTCAACTTTGTCAAATTCCTGGCTGTAAGCGCTGGAATAACTCAAAACCAGCATACATACAGACAAGCACAACAGACTGATTCTACGTAAGTTCATTATGCACCTCCATGTTTGATGGCGTCGTAAAAAGTCGAACTCGTGACTTTTTACGTAACTATCGTTAATTGAATGTGATTAAAACCCTAATTGAGCGCAAACAAAATAAGCAGTGAACAGTAAAAAGTAAACCCGTCTTTGCCAAGGCTTCAGGCTACGCCTCCGGCTACGACCCGACAAGCCGCCGGGCAAGCAGTAAATAGCTGTCAATGGTCAGTTGTCAGTGGTCGGTAGTCAGTTGTCAGGGGTCAGGTATTAGTAATCAGTAATCAGTGAGAAGTGATCCCGTCTTCGCCAAGGCTTCAGGCTACGCCTCCGGCTACGACCCGACAAGCCGCCGGGCAAGCAGGGATCAGAGGACAGAGGTCGGAGGTTGGAGGTCAGAGGTTAGAGGTCAGCCGCCTTCGCAGCGCTACGTCGTGCCAAGGAGGACAGGGATCAGGGGCGGAAACGGGCAACCCGTAACCCGTAACTCGCAACCCGTAACCCGTAACGCGTGACTCGG
>JAQYVG010000586.1 GCA_030145595.1 Desulfobacterales bacterium
CCTTCGGCCCGTTTCTGGCCATCGGCGCCGTTACCTATGTTTTTTTCGGCCAAAGTATTATGTACTGGTACTTTCATCTACTGGGATAGCTACCGTCCGCAAATGGCTTTTTCGTATATGATTTCGGCATCCTCCCGTCATCCCATTCCTGTAATGTGTTGACAACAATTTTCATGATTATTCTATTCAGCACCGGTTTTTTTTATACCTGAATTTTGCAAGCGTCGAGTTTGCCGCATATGCAAGGCGCAGGGTATGCAGCTGTAATGTACCGCCCAGCTTAACCAGTTGGACAAAGCATAGCAACCAATAGGGAGCGGCGCTTTTGCCAGTATGAGTTAAAGCTGTTGTTAGCAGTGATTTTGCTTGGAATAAATCAATCTTTTCAACAGAATATCTTCAACGTTCTGCCTCGCATCCAAAACAGACAAAACATAAACCTTAATTTCTGATATTCTGTATATAACTCTCCAGGGGGCGACAATTAATTCACGATATATTAATATGCCTTGATCTTGAAGCTCTGGTACTATGCGGCCTCTTTCAGGAAGGGTGTAGAGGCTGGATGCTTTTTGTTTGATCTTTTTTAATATTTTTAATGCATTAGCTGGGCTGTCTTGTGCAATATA
>JAQYVG010000587.1 GCA_030145595.1 Desulfobacterales bacterium
GAAGGCTTCCAAGCGCGGTGCCCACCGATCAGCCTACCAGCGCCCGGCAGGCCTGGCACTCTCACTACAATAGGATTGGGTGTAAAATGCCAAAGGGAATCCGGAAATTAAAGCTTTACTTTTAGGTTCTGCTTCAACTTTCGAATTTATTACGTAGAACGGCGGCACCGGGTTTTCTTTTGGGATTGCCTCTGATTTTCGGTGATTAGGTTGCTGATCCATGGCAGCCTCCGCAAAGGAAAATTTTTAAATTTGAATTCCCCGCTGATTGACGAAGCGAAGCGTAGATCCCGCAGTCTGTGTTGCGGGAGTTTCATAAAATCGTAACACAATTTTATTATGAGTTGAGCGTAACCCTTTCTGCCGTTTCGTGATACATTTAGCCAAGAGCCTGAGAAGTAATCGAGATAACTGCAAATATTTTGCAGCCGTGCTGATTTTGCCAGTGCTGGAAGCGTGGTTTGCCTGATCAACGACATACCACAATGTGGCTCTTTTCAAATTTTTACCACTACCCTGCGGCACTGTCAAGGCAAATCTTGACAAGCAGATGATCTTATCGTAATTTGTGCTAAGCGTTACCTTCGGAAGGATAAAGGGGTGCTGTTACAAACGGGTATCTATGCC
>JAQYVG010000588.1 GCA_030145595.1 Desulfobacterales bacterium
CCTATCCTGATTATCAAACCAACCACTTCTATGTTACAGGAAATATTAAGCGGTGTCAATAAGGTGAAAGACGCCCCAGTTAAACAAAAGATACCAAAAGGTTTAACGGGGTAAGGGAGGATTGGTGTCAAATCTTGAATAGTGAATAGGGAACGTTGGAACGTGCGCACGGGCGGTTGTAGATGAATCGTAAGATTTTGTTTTTTATATGGTTTGGATTGATCGTGTTTTTTTCAGTTGTACCCACTAGCGGTGGTGATCAATCTTGGTTATCAAAAATGGCCCTGACCCCATCCGGGTTTTTTCAGCATGTTTTTGGATATTTTATTTTGAGCGCTCTGGCCTGTCGCGCGTATGGAAAGACAGAGGTCAGAGGACGGGTGTCAGAGGACGGAGATCGCCCCGGTTGAATCCCCTTCGGTGTGCTCCTGTCGGAGCAATTCCACTGGGCAAGGAGATCGGGGGTCCCTGGTGAAATGCCCTAACGGGCTTCTGCTTCACAGAATTTCACCCCGATTAAATAGAGAATCAAAACCATTTAATTGGGCACGCGGGGCAGGCAGAAGTCGGAGATCAGAGGTCCCCCCAGTGAAATGCGCTCCGCTCGTCATGGACATGAATTGCAC
>JAQYVG010000589.1 GCA_030145595.1 Desulfobacterales bacterium
CCGCACTCGCAGTGCCACCAAATCATCCACGTCAACGGAGCAACAAACCCTGCAGGCTATATCCGTCATTCAAAACACGATCCAATGCGGCATTGCCCACATTTGCCATTCGAGGAATTTATTTCCAAGCTCTTTTTTCCGGCATTTGGATGTGGATGTGGATGTGGGTTTAGATGCGGACGATCAGTGTACGAGTAATCATGGTGGTGCATGTGGATCCAATGCTGTTGTGGTGTTTGATTTAGAAAATCAAAATGAGATTTGTAGAAATGCCTCAGCCTCAGCCTCAGCCTCAGCCTCAGCCTCAGCTGCCAGTGATGGCGGCAATGAAGAGGCTAGTTCATGCGGTCATGATTCTGGTGGTACACGTAATAACGCAAAGATTACACGTAGTGGAACGTGCAGTGCAGAGGAACCTGAACCTTCAATTTCACCATTGACAAGTGACTTTGATGAATCAAAGTTAAACCGTCACGGTCACGGTCACGGTCCCGGTCCCGGTCACGATCACGATCACGATCACGGCCGTGAGAATAACAATGCAATCATGAAAGCAGAAGTGAGATTATTACTTCGTTGGATTCAGGGACTGTATGATATTTTAGTGGATGGAAGTCAAAGGGCT
>JAQYVG010000058.1 GCA_030145595.1 Desulfobacterales bacterium
GAGTGGGGATACATTAAGCCGTAGCAAAATAATAATTAAGCGTAAAACAACAGGTCCATGCCAAAAAAACCGAAAGCCAAAATTAAAGAAGAAATAGATCTTAAAACAAGCCTGCTTACTACCAAAGGCTTTCTAGACATTGTCAAAAAGATAGATACTTTGCCTGACATGCAACGGACGGCCTACGGTCAAACCCGCAGCCTTTATCAGACCATTTCCAAGGGCAAAGATCTTGATGCCTTAGCCCAAGAATTAGAAGCGTTTTTTGGCAAGCCTGTCAAACTTGCCGGGAAATCAATGCCGTTAAAGCTGCGGTTAAATCCCTCTATCAAATACTTGGGCGGTGTTCGCAAAAATCAGCTTTTATTTTTAAAAAAAGTAAAAGCGGGTTTTTATTACGGGGCGTTATGGCCCTGGACGAGAGAGCCGGATAAGATCACCGTGCATTTGGGATTCTGCAGCCATAAAACGTCGGATAAAGACTTCAAGCAACTTAAAGAGCTGGTCAAATCAAAAATTTTGCACGAAAAGGTTTTTGAAAAATTCGATTCCCATATCGGCACCCAAGTTTGCGGAATAAGCCTGGCTTCTTTTTTGCAGATGGCCTCAATGGAAAAAATATCGTGTAGACTTAAAATCCAAGCAGGTAAAAAGACTGGTGATCTGCACATATTAAACGGCAATTTGATCGCCGCTGAAACCGTCGGTCTAGCAACAAAAGTTGCTGCTCCCGTAATCATAAGCTGGGAAGACGCCGTTATCGAAGTCGAGCAGCCAAGCGCTAAAAAAGAAAACGAAATTAACCAGCCCGTAGTTCAACTGTTAATGGAAGCGCTTAAAATCAAAGCTAAAGAAGCGCCTGGCAAAAAGAAGCCCAAAGTTACTAAAAAAGACCTAAACGAGACTGTGGCTGCAAATCTCCTGGCACTGTCTGAAATGATATCAACACTTAAGATTAAACGCTTACGGAAAATTGCTGTCGCACTTTTGGTTGCAGGCGCAGTGGCCCTGAGCGCGCCCGTAGCGTTACACTCTGTAAAGACCTGGCCCATCAAAAAAGAATATCAGAGTGTTCTGGCGCAGGTGGAGAATCAACAGGATCCCAGACAAAAGATAATACTATTGCAATATTTTGTGAACGCTCAGGAGCAAAGTGAATATGCAAACAATGCTCAAGAAATGATAAAAAAAGTGCGCACGCTTTTTGAAAAACAAAGCTTCAACACACTCGTTATTAACGCCGACAAACTGCTTGCAAACAATGATTACGAAAAAACAAGAAGGGTTTATAGAGAGTATCTTAATAAATATCCCCAGAGCATACATACCCTTGAAATCAAAAAGAAAACTGCAGAAATTGCACAACACGTCGATAATCGAGGCTATCACGTCTTTGTCAAAACCTCCGGCGGTGATGATGATGAAAGAATCTTTTCATATGTTCAATACTTGGAAAAATATCCAAACGGTAAGCATCGAGGTGAAGTCAACAAATTAATCGCCGATATGACCGTAGAGTTTTATCGCTATTTTGAAAAGCAGATAACCATATGTCAAAATCAAAAGGACTGGGCGCAGTGCATCCAGCTCAGTGATACGTTTATCAACATCTATCCCAGCCACAGGCGAGCAAACGAAATAAAAAAAGCACGGACTTTATTTCAAGAAAAACTTAAAGAAAAGAAAACCCTGGCCAATTTGAGGCAAAAGGCCGAACATGCCGGCAGCGACTATAAAGCTGCCAGACAAATATATTTCGATTATTATAATTCTAAGCCGGATTCACCTTTAAAAGATAAGATTATTATCGAGCTGACTAAGTTGCAAGAACAGGAAGAGCTGGCGAGGCTGCAGAGCGAAAGAGATAAAATTACGGCGTTACTTCAAGAGTCAAAGGGCAGGTTTGCCGATAAAGGCAACGGCACTGTGATTGACACAAAAACCGGTTTGATGTGGAGCATGCTGGACTCCTTGCAGGAGCTGAAAAAATGGCTTGACTATGAATCGGCTGCAAAATATGTTCAAAATCTAAGTGCCGGCGGATATCAAGATTGGCGCCTGCCGACTGAAAGTGAGTTGACAGGAATCTATAAAACCAAACCTTTCTTTCCACCCAAGACGGCAGAATGGTATTGGACATCAGAAAGCTATGCGCGCTATTCGGGCAGTTGGCAAAAAATGGTTACGATTGTAACGACCGCAAGAGAAACAGAGTGGAACAAAGAACAAACATATGCTCAAGAAAGCGGCGCCGTGCATGCTGTCAGACCTTAAGGTTGATGGCGTTGTAAAAAGTCCCATCTACTGCGCTTGTCCGCCGTCAGTGTGGCGGGCTTGTCCGCCTCAGGCGGGTTGTAGTATTTTTTCAGACACTCGGCATACTACCTGTATAGCCTCGTTCCTGAACTGCACAGCGAGTGCATTCCACGCAGCTTGACTTCGGCGAGCTCCCTTCGGTCTGAGCGTTCGACTGAGCTCACGCCGAAGTCTCAGGGTCGAAGACAGTCGAGTCGCTGCAGGGAGCTTCCATTCGTGACTTTTTACAAGAGCAGCAAGGTTGAGACCCTTGAAAAATTGGATCCCTAAAAAAATAGCTGCCGGCAAAGACCGCAAACAAAAAAGATGCCTGTCTTGCGGAACTACTGAAAACATGTACAGGCGCAGGTATTGTTCCAAAGATTGCCGGCAAAAATTACTCTATGCGCTGGGGATAAGAACCGGCTTGCTCAAGGCATTGAATACGCGCTATGCAACTTTTTATTTTACTGAAAAAATTATCATCATGGACATCCTCCCCCATTTTTCCAGGGAGATATTGAGCTTTATTTATCCGCGTTCCAGCGGCGAAAAACCTGCCCAAGATTACTGCCGTATGTCTGACTTGTTAGGGAATGAATGGTGGGCTGAAAAAAAACGAACGCATAAACATTACCTCGCCAATCGTCACATATATAATCAGGCTGTACGCAACGGCTGCCACGAAGGCGTTGTTATACCGCTTGAAACCAGGGTTCCTGCCGTAAAAGGTGCATCACTAACGCATCTGAAGTTAGGCAAGTCGGACTTGGACTCTCCTGAGCTTGAAAAGAAAATAAAAAGTGCTTTCCGGCTTCAAGTTAAAAAGCATCACCCCGATCTCGGCGGAGATGCAGGTAGCTTCAGAAAAGTGCACCAGGCATACAAGGACCTGCTCAGCTGGGCGGAAAGCCCTACTTTTCTGAGACGCCGGGGGTTTCCGGACAAATGGTTTTATGACAGCGATACGGACGGATGGATACAGCCGAAGCCTTACTTAAGAAAGTAAAGAATCATGATTCAAATAAACCGCGGCTTAACACCCGGTCAGTATAAAATAGCCGATATATTCCCCGAAATTAGAGCAAAACCGATCCTTGCGGAAATTTTTAGAAACAAACAGGAAAGCGAGGATGTCATTGCCAACACAAATGTGATCATAATCAACAGACATCACGAAATGTCCGTCGACAACCAGGACGGGTCCATAACCATCGGCCTCAACCATCTGCAACAATCCGACACCGAAATACTGTACCTTGACATCATCCATGAACTTGTGCATGTCAGGCAGCAGCGGGACGGCCTCGACCTGTATGACAAGACCAAAGCCTATGTAGATCGACCTACGGAAATTGATGCTTATGCACTTACAGTTAAAGAAGCCCGGAGAATCGGCTTTACAGAAGCCCAAATCCTGAATTACTTGCAGGTGGAATGGATTACACCCCAAGAGCACCGGCGGCTTGCCAAAAGGTTAGATGTAGAGTTTTAGATCAAACAAGACCTGGTATTATCGGAAGACCAGACAAATTTCATCCTGGCGTTCTGTGACATGGCCGATAATGCGCGCCTGATCAACTCCGGCATTTATCAGCGCTTCCAGCATATTCTCACTGCCGCTGGCAGGTACGGAGACCAGCAATCCGCCGCTGGTCTGAGGATCATAAACGATTTCCTGGTGCCAGGCCGGCAGTTTATTTTCAAATCTTAAATTTTCGGCCACCAGCCGGCGGTTGGATGCATTCATACCGGTATTCATCCCTTTTTTATACATGGCAAGCGCCTCTTGCATAATGGGAATTTCATCCATGCTGATCTCAAGCCGAACATCTGAGCCTGCGGCCATTTCAAAAGCATGTCCCGCCAGCCCGAATCCGGTAACGTCAGTGGCGGCATGCACTTTGAAACCTTGCATTATCTCTGCTGCGGTCTTATTGAGAGTTGTAATAGTTGCCAGGCATTCATCCATAGCGGATGTTGAAACCCATTTTTTTAAATTGGCATTAAAGATGACACCGGAACCGATCGGTTTGGTCAGGATGAGGACGTCTCCCGCCTTTGCTCCGCTGTTGGTCCAGTATTTTTGCGGATGAACGACTCCGGTGACCGCCAGTCCGAACTTGGGTTCATCATCTTCGATGCTGTGCCCGCCGGCCAGAACCGCACCGGCCTCGTTAATTTTATTTAATGCACCGGCAACGATCTGGTGCAATACTTCCGGAGCCAGCTTCTTAGAAGGAAAAGCCACTAAATTAAGGCAGGTGAGCGGACGGCCGCCCATGGCATATACATCGCTGATCGCATTTGCCGCCCCAATCTGGCCGAACAGGTAGGGATCATTGACCGGCGGCGTGATAAAGTCGGCGGTAGTTACGATAGCAATTTCATCGCTAAGACGATAAATACCGGCGTCATCACCGGTCTCAATTCCAACCAGAAGATTGGGGTCATGGTTCTTTGGCAGCTTTGCCAACAATTCACCGAGCCCGACCGGGTCGATTTTGGCAGCTCACCCGCAGGTTTTCGACAGACTCAGCAAAGTCGGCTTATTAAAAATGTTCCACATTGCCACGAAGCGCTCCTTTTGTACAAACCGGACAATTTGATGTTGATGGAGATAAGGTTATCATACAAGGGTCATTAACTAGTGTCCGTCCATAAATGGTCTTTTTGCCCAATCTCTGCGTTATGCTCAAAAAATAATCCTCGGAATAACAACTATATGCGTGCCTGTCCCGAGCCATTTTCGGGGTGGTTATTTTTTTCGCATGCCTTGATCTTGAACAAAAATCCTCATTTATGGATGGTCATTAACTACAGCTACTAGAAAGGATATCTATATATATTAAGAATACCTTTATGTAAAATCGTTAATATCGATAAAGTTTGCGATTTTGATTGATCATTTCAATGATTAGATTGCCTAAAGTATTTATAAGGACGTAAAAACAAATCACCCGGGAGGTGCAATCTTTATCGCGAAATTGTATCCACAGCGGCAAATTGGGGTTCGTGCAGCGGAATCAGGATGTCGGCACTCTCCTTGATTTTCAGCATAATGTCATAGGCCTCGTATACATTCACATGGGTGCCCGGCGGGATGACATCCATTTCCATAGCCGTGATTTCAACCGGCGGAAAAAAATTTTCTTTGATGACACAGAAGCCGGTGATAGCGGCTTTGCCGCCCGGCGTGTCCACGAAAATCGTCAGGCCGCCTGCAGTATGAACCGGTGTATGCTTCACCCGAATTCCCGGCACGATTTCCGCGTCACCATCCAGCGCCTTAATCTGCCCGTTTTCTTCAACATCCTCGATGTAATCCTCCAGATAACGGAAATCCAGGGGGTGGGGGTCGTGAATCCGTGCGATCTCTTTTTTGTGGGTATAGAAGGTGGCGTTTGTGCATTTGTAATCGTTTTCACAGTGGTCGTTATGAAGATGTGTATGGATCACCACATCGATGTCCTCGGGCGCCAGGTCCCAGCGGGCCAACCCTTCTTCAAAGGTGTAGATCTTGCCGCCGACGGCCTCTTCCCGGTCTGGAGACTGGATCGGGTGCATCTCTCCGGTATCCACCAGAATCTTGCGGTCACCGCCCTCCAGATACCAGCAGTAGATAGGGATGGTATATTGCCTGCCATAGTGATGCTGGTAGGTCATCATGCCTTTATCGAATATTTTGGTCCCCATGACAATGGGATGGATTGTAAAAGTGTTCATGCTTATCCTCTTTTATTGGAATTAAATGACTGCAGGTTAACACTGACGGTTCTATCTGTAAATATCAATTTTGAGGAAAAAAGGTTGTTTGCGCTCAATTAAGGAAGTACTGTGCGGATGGTCTCGGCAATATCTTGTTTGATCACCGGCTTCAGGACAAATGCCCGAATACCCATTTTCTTGGTTTTCTCTGCGGTCATTTTGGTGCTGAACCCGGTACACAGAATAACAGGAATATCCGGCCGGATGGCCATAAGCTTTTGGGCAAGCTCATCACCGGTCATGTTCGGCATGGTAAGGTCTGTAATGACGAGGTCAAATTTATCAGGCTGGACTTTAAACAGTTCTAAAGCTTCGATGCTGCTGGTACTCGTTGTCACCTTGTATCCCAGAAATTCTAATAATTGTTTTCCCATCTTTACCAGGGCCTGCTCATCGTCAACGAAAAGAATGCGTTCGGTGCCGGTGGGAACCGGTTTTTCTTCTCTGGCTTTTTGTTCTGAGCTACTTTCGATAGCCGGGAGATACACATTGAAAATAGAACCTTCCCCGGGCTCGCTGTATACAGAAATGGTGCCCCCATGGCTTTTGACAATACCATGTGCCACCGAAAGGCCCATCCCGGTCCCTTCACCTTGTTGTTTGGTTGTGAAAAAAGGATCGAATATCTGACCCAGTAAATCAGACGAAATACCTTGACCGGTATCTCTCACTGACAACTTCAGATACAGACCGGGTTTAATATCAAAGTGCTTGGCAGCGTACTCGGCATCGAGTTCCACATCAGCAAGACTCACACTCAGCACTCCACCTTTTTTACGCATGGCATGGGCTGCGTTAGTGCAAAGATTCATCAATACCTGATGGATTTTGGTATAATCTCCCAGGACGGCGGCATTGCTTTTAAGGTCCTGGTCTATTGCGATGGTAGCGGGCAGCGATGCTCTGATCAGTTTCAGCACTTCCTTTACAATCAGTGCTACCTTAATTGGTTTTAGATCCTGTTCGCTCTGGCGGCTGAAAGTTAAAATCTGGTTTACCAAATCTTTTGCCCGCTCTCCGGCTTTAAGCACCTCTTTCAAGTTGTCGTGCAATAACCCCCCTTTTTCAACATCAGCTATAGCTATCTCGGTGTAGCCGATGACGGCGGCAAGGATATTATTAAAGTCGTGGGCAATGCCTCCGGCCAGAGTGCCGATGGCCTGCATCTTTTGGGTTTGCTGAAGTTGGGCTTGGAGGGCAACTTCCTGAGTCACATCGCGGCTGACGGAAACAAAGTTTACTACCTCCCCGGAGCTGTCCCGAACGGGCGAAATCTTGGTCTCAAACTCACATAAGGTGTTGTCTTTCATTCTATTGGTTATGTGGCCTGACCATATCTCACCACTGGAGATAACATCCCACATTTCTTTGTAAAAACTTTCATCATGCCGATCACTTTTAAGAATGCGGAAATTTTTCCCGACGATTTCTTTTCTGGTAAAACCACTGAGTTGTTCAAAGGCCGGATTTACATATTGAATCGTTCCGGGCCTGGCTGATATAATTACACTTTCAGCGGCCTGCTCAATGGCGGTAGCCAAAAGACCCCGTTCTTTTTCAACCTGCTTGCGTTCGGTGATGTCAAAAAAGACACCGCTGACAGACTCCAATTCCCCGCCGTTATTATGCACGATCTGCCCTCTGTCCTGTATCCAGCGGGTGCTTCCGTCTTTGGTTTTGATCCGATATTCCCTGACATAAGACTTGCCTGTTTTCAAGGCCTTACGAAAACTTTCACTAACAGTCTTTAAATCCTCCTCAACAATTACGTCAGACCATTTCATTTTTCGGGAATTAAATTCCTTAAAATCATAACCGGTTAACTCTTCAATGGTGCTGTCAAGAAACCTAACCGACCAGTCGCGGTAACCTCTGTAGACGACACCCGGCAAATTCTTAATCAATAACTTGTAGTCCTCCTCACTCTCGCGCAAAGCCTCTTCTACCTGGATGCGTTCGGCAATTTCTCTTTCTATATTATTTGTACGAATTTGTATCAGGGATTCTAAGTCCACTATATCCTTCTTCCCTTAGAAGTATTTGTGCCGGATCATTAGGAAATATCCGACATAATTATCGGCAGTTTTTAAAAAAAACTTTAGGGTTATTGCGGGTTGGCATCAACAACCATAAACGGTTTTAACGGATAGTATAGACATGAGCTCATATTCGACCGGCACTGTCGGGATCGTCGAGATTGTTTAAAAAGTCCCTGAACCATGGAGGGTTTGCTATCAGGATATACATCAGAAACAAGGCTGTCAGCGGCATAAAAAATATTGCCAGATCTACTGCTAAAATGCCTATACTAAGGAGTATCCGCTTGGTCATATTCATAATTTTTCCTTCATTGGGCGTAAAAATGTTATATCCTTTAGGGATCGGGGAGTTTTCGCTGTTAAGCCGCTTGATGGATAATCATATTTTAAACTATCTTATATAGTTCATGAAAAAAAGTGTTTCCATAAGATTTTACGAAGAGTTGAACGATTTTCTTGGTGCGCCAAAGCGCAAAAAGGAATTTAAAGCTTCATTGACAGGTGCTTCTTCGGTCCAAGATTTAATTAAATCTTTAGGCGTGCCGCCCGCCGAGGTAGATCTAATTCTCGTAAACGGCCGGTCGGTTTCTTTTGCTTATACGCCGCAGAATGGGGACAGGATATCCGTTTTTCCCGTATTCGAGACCTTCGATATTTCAAAGATTACGAAGTTAAGACCAAAATCTTTGCGAAATCCGAAATTCATCCTTGATGCCGATCTCGGAGAACTGGCTGAAATTATGAGGATCTTTGGATTTGATACTGTATGCAGAACCGATTACAAAAAACACGACATTGTTGATTTATCCTCAATGGAAAACCGCACGATTCTGACGCGCAACAGGGAGTTGCTCTTATCAAAGGAAGTGGCTCGCGGCTATCTGGTGAAACATACAAACCCGGCACGACAATTTAATGAGGTCATCAATCATTTTGATTTGAAATTAAGTCAGCAATAGTCACGCCCTCAGCCAAGGGGAATCTGATCATCAACAAAAAAATGCTCGTCCCATTCCTTCTTTCAGGAACATTTTTAACAGGGAATAGTGTCAGGACGGTGGCTTGCTTTACTCCTCAGCAGTGACCCCGTATAAATTACCTGGAGGCGGCGTGCCCCTTTTTTCCATTGAGACCTTGACCTCAGTGTAGTGAGGCTTATCTTTGCGGTTATGAGCCGTCAGCGCCCTAACAACATCCCAGCCTATTTTATTGTTTTCCGCCATCCTCGTGATTTCCTCCAAGGCGGTCCGATTGTCATAGGAAACAGGTCGATACGGCCTCACTGCAATAAGGGCATCGTAGACATCGCTAACTGAAATGATCTCAACCATGTGGTCCGTTAACTTGATGCCACCGGGATATCCCGAACCATCCTTCCTCTCATGATGATCTCGGGCAACTATGGCAGAAATGTTTTCGCTGTCCTTGAGGTAATAGCAGAGCAGGACAAACCCCGCCCCTGTATGATGTTTCAGAATACTCCGCTCGGACTGAGTAAGGGGATCGGTCTTTTTCAGGATATGTAGTGGAACACAGACTTTGCCGAAGTCATGAGAGGTACCGGTAGCAGCCTTTTGGATCATATCCTGATAATCAGATACCAGATCCTTGGCCAGGAGTAAGGACAGGGCAAACACAACGAGAATATGGCGGTAAGTATAGAAATCATGCTGTTTGAAATAATCTAATGATTGCAAAATGGGAAGGACTTGATGAACACTCTCCATGGTGTTTATTAGATTGGCAATTTGCTTTTGGTCCGCGAAGATTACATCATAAGGGGGTTGGCTGAGAAGCGAAAGAAGGTCTCTTTTGACTGAACCATACTCAAGCAGAGAATGGGTCTGATAGGAAGTGGCTCTGTTTGAAGAGATAATGGCATCAAGGGTCTCTGCTGAAAGCGCGGTGCCGGCAGGCACCAAGAGCCGGTTGTCCAGTGTATGGACCGGGTGGAGGAGAGTGAGGGTGGACATGGAGGATTCCTTTCTTCAAGTCCCTGATGATAAATTCTTTACGGTAAAGAGAACATGATTGCAAAATCTACCACGGATTGTGCCTGGTTCCGCCATCAAAAATTGCAGTTTCTTGCCAAATGTTTGATCTTTATTCCGAGCCGATTCTATTTTTGCATTTATTTTAACACCATGCTGAAATTTTGTAAAGTCGCAATGTGATGAGATCACCGCAGCATCCTATAGCCCACGGTAAAGTCATTTACAGAACTATGGATCTACATATATCAAAATAAGGAGATCTGCCATCGTCGGAATTTCCCTTTTTTCACATATTATGTTCAATCATTCTCATGGATTTGTCGATTTATTTTGAATTGAATTGATAGGGATTCGCTTTTTGAAGCAGAAATAAAAAAGGGGGCCGAAGCCCCCTGTTTTACATTTTTGCCGTAGTTTTTTTATTAGTCCCCGTATTGCTCCTTGATCATGCGTTCAACATCTTCCTCCGTCGGCATGGAATCACGGTAGCCGGCCAAGTATTGGTTACGGAGCCACCTGAAAAGAGATACCGTCTCGTTCACTTGAATAAGCTCCGGAACCTCACCCTCTTCTTGGGATATCAGGTGCTGTTTAAACTGGCCCAGCATGCTGGCCGCATCATAGAAAGTGGCCGGATCCCGTTTGACGCCCTTTTTGAAGGACTTCCCTTTGATTGGGAATACCTTGTCCGGATCCGGGTTGGCCGAGATGTCCACTTTTTGGAAGGGTCGTCGGACCTGAATCTGCCAGTTCCTGGCCTCATTCATCATTCTGGAGATTAAGGGGCCGGCCCAGTCATAGCTTTGATGACCCTGGGAGCAGTAGGAGAAAAGTTCCACTACCGACGGGCCGCAGTAGGCGATGGCCTCCTTTAGTATCCGGATGGCGTAAAAAGGATTATCAACGGTAAGTTTGGCCGCATACACGTGGGAAATCGCCGTGGCCTGGGCGATGATGCGCCGGTGCAGCGTCGTCTTGCCGGCATCTTTGTCCCCCACGGGCGATGTGCTCCGTTCGCACCCGTAGCGGGTGGCCCCGGATTTCTGGGCACCGGTGTTCATGTAGCCCTCGTTGTTGTATATGACCCAGGTGATATCGTAGTTTTCGCCCAGGGCGTAATTGAAGGGACCGTTGCCGATGTCGTAGATGGCACCGTCGCCTGCAAACACAATGATTTTGGTCAACACATCGTTGAAACCGTTGGTGTAGGCCTGATCCAGGGCGAACTTGGATCCCAGCGCTGCCGCCGAAGCCGTACCGAAACCATAGTGACCCGACTGGTAAATCCGCGCGTTGTAAGGATTGACCAGCTCCGAAACCTGGTTGCAACCGGTGGCATTGATGTTGTAGATGTTGAATCCGCGGTCGATCATGTGCTCGATGGCCCGCTTGTTTTTATCCGAGAGGACCTTAATCCCCTGATAGAAGGTCTCGATCCCTTTGGGGCTGTTGCGCAGGCTTTCCAGGGCGTAAAATGTCAGCAGATTAATGGTCCCTTCACCACACCCCGGACACAGGGTGTGCTTGCCCGGATACAGTTTGGAAAATACAAACAGCACCTGGTGATTCAGCGGCATGCGGTCAACGTACTGGGCCGCATCGTAGGTGTTGTCCAGATCATGGTATTTTTCGGGGAAAAAGTCGTTGGGGTCTGCCAGCGTTTTTCCAACCATCTTAAAGGCGTCCACCGGACAGACCTTATCACAGATCCCGCAGCCTTTGCAGCGATCTAATACAGCGTTGATGTTCAGTGCGAAACGCTCCCAGGGTATTCCCTTGGGGGATTTTCTAAAGATTTTGAAATACGGAGCCGCACCTTCGGGAATCGGTTTGTCCGTGATGGTGGAATGCAGGGCCGAATCGGGGCACGACGCGGCACACATGCCGCAGGCGATGCATTTGGTTGCATCCCAGACCGGCAGCTGAGCCCCCATAAAGCTCATATCCTTATATTTGCTCGTACCGGCCGGCACCACGGAGATAAACTTGTCCCAGGGAACTTTTTTCCCATCCATAAGCGGCTCCACCATGTCCCGCCGAAACGTTTCCTGAAAATCCTCCATCAGATTCACCGGTTTGATGGTTCCCAGTTCATCCTTGTCAGTCATCGCAACCGGAAGACCGGCGGTTCCATATTCGTGCCCGAAATCTTCGGGCTTGGGGGCCGTTGGCGCCTGGATGCCGGATGCCGTGGAAAATGCTTGAAGCCCCTGGTCCGGGTCGGAATCAGCCTGTTGGACACCTTCCCTTAGCAGGGCAACGTTGGATTCGATAATCTCAAGACCTTTTCTGCCCGCCAACTTCTCTTGCATGATGCTTTTAAATCTTATTTCAAAGTCATCGGGAGTAAATATTCCAATCTCTTTATTGATAAGGCCAAGTATCATGGCTCCAGGCAGATTGCGCTTAATGTGTGTCATGGCTGCCTTAGTTGCGTCCATGGCAACCAACTTGATATTTCGGTCGGCAATGTGCCGGCGTATTTCCGCCGGAAACGACTCGAGAATCTCATTTTCTGTTATGGTACTGTTGACAACCAGCAGTCCATCCTGCTTGAGGCCGCCTACATACTCACGCAAAATTTCACCGGACAAGAACTTCTCGTTGAAAAAGGCCAGAACATCCTGCTCGGTAAGCTCCGAAGCATCTTGAACCGGACTATCGCTGATGCGAAGATTCATGAATACCGGAGCACCCTTTCGGGCCGCTCCGTAACGGGCGCCGGACTGGATGTGGCGCCGGCCGTTGTCGCCCCCTTCGACATAAATCACCGCTGCGGTTTCCAGGGCGGTCTTGACGCCTTCAGCACCGATACCGATAAAGGTCATTCCCAGTTCGCGGTCTTTATATCCGGGCAGTTCGACAGGTTTCAGTGTGTAAGGGCCTTCAATACCTGAAAAAAAGTCCCGGAAAAAATCATCCCGCTTGTCGTCCATACAAGCCTTCATGTTCTCTATGACAGCCGCCACATCGTACTTGTTGAAATCTTTGCTGCCCAAACCGTAAACACCCCGCAAAAGGGTGGGCATATAATCGCGGGCGTAGACTCTGTGCTCTTCCTTGCCTTCGCGATAGGCTCGCTGAGACAGCTGTAACGCCACCTGCAGGTCGGCCAGCAGGAGTTGGTTGTGGACCATGCCGGTCCGCTCCATCACGGTAATGACCTTGGCGTTGCGCACGCCGTATGCAATCTCCTCGTAGCAGGGCGGGTTGAAAAGCACCGGTCGCACCACGCCTACTTTCAAGCCTTGTACATCCCGGTAGTAATCAACAACATCTTTGATAACTCCCGCGGCCGATCCCAGCACGACCACCACCATTTCGGCATCTTCGGTGCGGTAGCATTCTACCACTTTATGGTTGGTCCCCAGGATTTGATTCATCACGTTCATGGCAGCGATAACGCCCCGCTTGACAAAGCGATAGGCAAAATCCTGGGCTACCTGGCCTTCCATCGTCAGATCGGTATCGGTAAAAGTGCCGGTGAGGTAGCGTTGCTCGAAATCGGGCTGATACAGCCGATTCGGGGGACCAACGAAATACTTCAGAAAATCATCCGAAAGCAAATTTATATCTTCCAGGGCATGGGACTTAATAAACCCGTCACCGATCACCATGAACGGCAGCATGACCTGGCGCATTTCAGCGGTTTTAAACGCAATCGGCATCAGATCGTGAAGTTCCTGGTTATCTTCGGCCACAAGCTGGGCCCAGCCGGTATTGCGAACACCGTAAAAATCGTTGTGGCCGCAGTGAATGCTTAAAGAGCCCTTATTCACCTCCCGGGCCATAACGGTCATGACCACCGGCAGCCGTTTGCCTGCAACTGAAAAGAGATTTTTGGTCTTTAACACCAGACCCTGGGAAGAGGTGTTGTCCACATACCGCCCACCCTGGCAAGCCATGGCCTCTACCGCTGCGATGGCCGACAGCTCGTCACTGGGTTGAAAATACATCAGTTCGGTGCCGAACAAATTTTTCTGCCCCTCAGCGGAAGCCTTGGCAAAAGACTCGGCTATGGGTGTTGACGGCGTAATAGGATAACCGCAGAGCCCGTCAACCACCCGGGTAAGGACGGATATCGCGGCATGGTTGCCGTCCAGGGTGGCCTCTTTACGCTTGCGAGCTGCGCTTAATTTATCGGCTGGAATTGTGGAAAGGTCAAACTCAAAAAGTTTTTTGGCGTCAAACCGCTCCCACTCGTTACTCCAGTCCAATTGAAGACTCTTCCACTTTCCTCTTTTCCTCTGGTAGGGAAGCACTGCCATCAGCTCGTCTATATCTATCTTAGGTGCCATTGGTCGTATCTCCTTGAATAGTTTATGAGAAAATTTTGCAAAACGCCCCTTTTTGCTCTCCGAGGCGTAGGCTCGCCTCTACGAGCCGGAGGCCCGATTTCTGTGTCAGGCTCAACATTTTGCACGAAGTGGAGCTTTAGCTCTATCCTCGAAATACTAAATGTATGC
>JAQYVG010000590.1 GCA_030145595.1 Desulfobacterales bacterium
CATGGACTTCAGCCAAAAAGAGATTGCTGAAATTCTCGATATCACGGTTGAGAATGTCAAAGTAAGGCTACATCGCGCCCGCAAAAAATTTAAAGCCATTCTTGAAGAAAAATGTACCTTTGAACACGATGAGAGAAATGTACTCACATGTGACCCTAAGGGCTCGCCCAAAAATAACTCCACAGTTTAATTAATTATCTTTCTCTGTGGTCTCTGTGGGCTCTGCCTGTGGTAGCGAAGCGGACATCCCGCCATCGGGGCCCAACCTGCCCCGTTCAATTCACGTCAGTGACAGCGAAGTTTATCCCGTGGAATTGCTCCGCAGGAGCACCCGAAGGGATTCAACTGGGGCGTATTTCACTGGGGTGGAATTAAGTTTTGGTTGTTATTCCATCGGGGTGAGAGATATAAAAGAACCTTGTCAGCCAGTTAATAAACTTGCTTAATCTCCTCAATTAATTGCTAAACAAGATAAATCCAAAAAAAAATTAAAAAAATGCTAAATGTTTTTAGTTAGGTTGTCGATATAGTATTGAACCTAAAAACGATTTGCTAAAGGGCAAACCTTTATCGAAAGATAGGGACGCAAAGCTTCCGGTCTAAGTCACGCAAGACGTGATA
>JAQYVG010000591.1 GCA_030145595.1 Desulfobacterales bacterium
GGTGGAAAAGACAAAGCTCAGATTCGACCATGAAGGGATCGTCATCGCCTTTCCGCAGATGGATGTGCACTACTACAACACATCAGATTTGCCGGATTGCACCGACCGGAACCGCCTGCAAGACGATAAGGTGGCTTTTGAATCAACAACTAAAGAAAACAGGATATGAGGAAAGGATCAGAGAATGAAAATCAGTGAAGGATTAGAAGTCATCAAAAAAGGATGGATCGTCAAACCAAAGGGCTTCAGGGTTAAATACCAGAAGCGGGTCGATTCCGAATTGATAACCGAGTACTCCCCTGCATTAGAAGACAAACCACTGGATTCGGATGTTGCTGCCTGGCGGTATGCCTGGAAGCTTTATATAGCAACCAGGTCTGATTCGCCTGAAATCAGTGATGGAGAACTGGTGAACATTTTTGTGGTCGATGATTCGGATAATCCTGTTAAATATTACGCCACAAACCAGCTTGAGGTTTTCAATCCCAGGGAAATTGACGTCTAACCAGAGGTATAGATTTATAGCAGTTCTCAAAGAAACGGCCGCAATCGAAACGTTGTTTTGAGAATAACTACATAGAGGTGACAAAATGGTTGGCTTAGAAATACAGGTTATGT
>JAQYVG010000592.1 GCA_030145595.1 Desulfobacterales bacterium
AAGAGGAAATGCTTCACATCCAAAAACGCATCGACATCACCACCGAGTATTGCGGCATCGTCGGCAAAGATCCCAAAATGCAGGCCATTTACAAACTCATTGATGACATTGCCCCCACCGACACCACTGTTTTGATTCAGGGAGAGAGCGGCACCGGCAAGGAACTGGTGGCCTCCGCCATTCATGAAAACAGCCACCGCAAACACAACCCTTTCATTGTTATCAACTGTTCCGCCTATCCGGCCACTTTGCTTGAAAGTGAGCTTTTCGGTCACGAAAAGGGAGCCTTCACCGGAGCCATCCGGCAAAAAACGGGCCGCTTCGAGCAGGCTGACGGCGGTACCGTCTTCCTGGATGAAATCGGTGAAATTCCCCCTTCGGCCCAGATCAAATTGCTGCGGGTGATTCAGACCCAGAAATTTGAGCGGGTGGGCGGTGAACAGACCCTGAGCGTGGATGTCCGGATCCTGGCGGCCACCAACAAAAACCTTTTGCAGGAGGTAAAAGACGGCAATTTTCGGGAGGATCTTTATTACCGGTTAAACGTTATTCCTATTCATTTGCCGCCGCTTAAAAGCCGGCGCAACGACATTCCTTTACAGGCGCGGTATTTCCTG
>JAQYVG010000593.1 GCA_030145595.1 Desulfobacterales bacterium
AAGATCTTCCTGCGGGTCTTCAGCCAATGCTTCGAGGTCTGGGAGGGACTGGGCGACTTCGTGCCATTGGGTGTTGACGATTGGGAACAGGCGGGTGAGGGCCGCTTTGCGCAGAGAGGGTTCTGGCTCTGAGAGCATCGAGAGGAGACCCGCTGCTGATGGGACAGGGACCGTTGATGTTGATACTGATGTTGACATTGACATTGGGATTGTGGATGCTATCGACATTTTCGGTTGATGATTGTTGATTGTTGATTGTTGATTTGATGTCGGTGTCAATCAAATGGCTTAGGCTTAGATAGCTAGCCAATGAATAAAGTATGTACTGTAGATAGACTAACTGAAGCTATGATACGATGATACGTTACTTTGTTGATCTGTTGTTTTGGATGTTTGTCGAGCGAGGTTCGAACTTCTTCGGTGAGCTTCCTTCAAATGGGGGTAAGGATGACTCAAATACACTCAATCCCCCCCTTTTGCTGTTTTTTCTATTTTTTATCGTTTTCCAACGGCTGTTTTATCGCTTTCAAGAATTTGGAACGGCATCGGCCGACAAATTCACTACGTGTAGAACAATTTTCAATTTGTCATTGATCTCATCATGCACAATGCAAA
>JAQYVG010000594.1 GCA_030145595.1 Desulfobacterales bacterium
GTTTCTCAAAATGGGCCTGCAAACGGGAAAACCAACACCTTCCTAATGACTCCGGAATCTTAAAATAATTTCCAATGTCCAATCCCAATATCCAATGGCCAAGTCAGGTATCCTGCCATTTTGATATTTTTAAAACCATTGGAGCGAAGCGATACCACTCTTGGACATTGGACATTCCTTGTTGGATATTCATTATTTGTTCCTTTTAACTTTAGGGACTTTAGGCACTTTAGCTCACTTTAGGCACTTTAGGCACTTATCTTATCAACCTTCGTAATATGATCTCAGTTTTGCCCTTAATGTTATTATTGCCTTTGAATGGATTTGAGATATCCTTGACTCTGTTAAACCTAATACCCTGGCTATTTCATTTAATGTCAATTCATCATAGTAATAGAGTGATATGACCAATTGCTCCTTTTTTGGAAGACTTAAAAGGGCCTCGGATATAATCTTTTTCACTTCCTTTATTTTTAATTCATCAAAAGGGGAAGGTGTATTAGATATCTGCTTAGCAAATTTTGGGACAGAGCCGTCTGGCATGATCTGATCAAGACTTAAAAGGCCAATACTCCGTGATCTACTGATCATTCTATAGTATGAATCAATATCAAT
>JAQYVG010000595.1 GCA_030145595.1 Desulfobacterales bacterium
ATGGTTTCCAGTTCCCTGCGGCGTTCATCTCCAGGATCTTTCATTTTCAATTCAGAGTTATTGAGGCAGTTTCAAAATGTTTCCCGCTTACAGCGGGATTCAAGATCAAGGAAGGCGAAAATTTTAACCACAGGAATACATTGAGTATTTCGAGGATTAATCAGCCTTAGGCTGATTAAAATTTGAGTCTGACCCCGGTACCATCTTCCGGAGCTACGGGGCAAGCGTAGAGATTGGGTAAAAGGGGGCGTTTTGCAAAGGTCTCATCCAGTACCAACCTAAACTGGGCGGTTAACTCAGCGGGAGAGTGCCATCCTCACACGGTGGAAGTCGGGGGTTCAAATCCCCCACCGCCCACCACTAATAAAATCAATCAGTTAAGGGTTCCTGACGAGGCCCCGATGACGGGAAGCCGGCTGATAGTTTACCAGAATCATACCAAGACAGACCAGGATAAGCGCTATCAGAAGGTTTGAACTGAGGGCCTCTCCTAAGATCAGGGCGCCACTCAGGAACACCCCGAAGACCGGCGTAAAAAAGGAAAAGCCGTGGAGAAGGCTGACGGGATATCTATGTATAAGTTCGAACCACACCAGATAGCTTAAGAATGCT
>JAQYVG010000596.1 GCA_030145595.1 Desulfobacterales bacterium
GTTTGGTTTTGGATCGGGACCCATAATTCATTTGATAAGAGATATTAGAGGCGTTTTAAGATCGATCAAAGTGAGGGTGAAGAAACCGCTAATCCGTACCGAAGGTGAGGAAGCAAAATTTCAAACATATTCTAAATAAAAAATCTGACCGCAAATGCTTAATCAATTGTCGGTCAGGTGAATCTCAGGGATTTAATATGGGTAGTGTCAGTAGGAAAAAATTGTATGCAGTGTCGTAGTATGGGTAAATGGGGGCAGGAATAAAAAGCAGGAAGGACGTCAAGATGGCTTCAATTATTTCCCTCCGCCGAAGGCGATTGCTTTTTGTCCCTTTCGTCTCTCCGAGGCGTAGGCTCGCCTCTACGATAAAATGAGAAAGAAGGTCTCCTTTGAGGTAATAACTCATTTGTGTTATTAGCAAATAAAGAAAAAAAATATTAACACAAAGAAAGGAGACCGAAATGAAGGATACCATTTATGATCATTATATAGCAATAGATTGGTCTATTATTAATATGGCTATTGCTCGCATGACAAAGAAATCGAATAAGATAACGGCTATTGATGTTCCCTCGGATATTGAAGATCTCCAAGCGTATTTGAAGAATCTC
>JAQYVG010000597.1 GCA_030145595.1 Desulfobacterales bacterium
ATTGGCTTTGTTTTGCATAAAAAGGGCTGATTTGTAGAGGATCCTCTACAAATGTAGAGGAAAGAAGGCATAGCCACTAAGGCACAAAGGCACAAAGAATATTTCATTAATCGCGGATTGCGCTGATTAAACGGATTTTTTAGCCATAAAAATGCACAAAAGGCACAAAGGAACAGAGTAATAAAGGGAATCTCAAAAAGCTTGTGCATGAATAGGGCCCTTTCTTACTGATTATTGATATTTGACTTGGGCAGGCTTGCCCGATTCGTGCGGAGCTCCGCTAATCTGCCATTTCTATGGCGGTTTGTATTATACCAAACTCACTCTAAATGTTCAATAGAAATCTAACTTTTTTAAGAAATATTTCGAGAATGAGTAAATGAGTGTATGCGTAAATGCAGGGAGGTATAGAAGAGTATAAGAGTATTAAGGATTTAACCAACAAAAAAATGAACAAAAATTCCCAAAAATTTTTGGCCGCCCCGCAGGCCACGAACAAACTGAAAGCCCTGATTTTTATCAGGTCCTTTTTGGCGTGATAAGCGTAGCTAATATTACTATTAGGAGTTTTATGTTGAACTTTTGGGTTATATCTGCGATACTATAT
>JAQYVG010000598.1 GCA_030145595.1 Desulfobacterales bacterium
ATCCCAAAATTCACAAAAAAGCAAAAAGGACAAATTCCGCAAAATGAATTTGCCCTTATTAGAAATCAATATCACACGATTTTTTATACCCGAGACTTGCAGGGTCATAGCAGTTTATCGCCACAACCATCGTTTGGTGATATGGTATGAAGGTATATAGCAAAATTCGGTTCATTGATATGTACCGAAAACTTGCAGACATCTCAGGGGTTTAGATGTTTTCATTCTTGCTATCTTGAACCTGTTTCAATTAAGTGTTATAAGAATTCTCATCAATTTTCAGGCAAGATTCAGGTTTTAAATTTAGCTTGAAGTTGGCCGACTTGATAAAGTAGAATGCTATCGAGGTTGGCATTGTTATGTCAGTGGACTTTTGCCAACGGGAGAGCGACAGCGTAGGAAGTCAAACGTAAGATGAATACATTCGGAATAAGTTGGAACCCTGGTTTCATGTGATATCTATTTTATTTCCTCTCGTGGTTGGCTTCATATTCATGACAATGAAGGCATACAATGTAAATGATTCAAATTGTTTTTTGAGACAAAACGATCCACCACATTGTATCGGATACGAAAGTGGAGAAACGCCCGAGGGCTTCAGTATACC
>JAQYVG010000599.1 GCA_030145595.1 Desulfobacterales bacterium
GTGCGGACCGATTCCGAAATAGACGAGCTAACAGAGAAATACTGCAATCCAGGCTATAGCGGAGACACAGAAGTTTTTTTTGCGCGAGAAGGAATGGAGATTGAACTTTGAATTCGTGACTTTTTACGGATTCAACGCTTAACTTTCAGCCCAACACAGAAATTGGGCTCGAGAGGAGGTTTTGAAACAACTTCTACGCGTTTCGTTTTAGAATAATGGCAGTCGCCTATATACTCCGAGCAGGTCAAAAAGGGCCATTTATGGATGGACACTATCTAATGCTTCAAGCAGATCCTTCATAGTATATGGTTTGGGCAATGCCCCTATGAATCCGTATCTTCTAAAGTCAGTCATAACAGGATCATTGGAGTAACCGCTTGAGACAACAGCTTTTACCTGAGGGTCTATTTCCAGCAGCCTTTTGACGGCACCCTTGCCTCCCATTTTTCCTTTTACTGTCAGATCCAGTATAACTACATCATAAGTCTTTCCAGAATCCGCGGCTTTTTTATCTAATTCGATCGCTTCAGCACCATCTTTGGCAAGTTCAACATTATAACCGAATCGATTTAGCATTTGTTCGGCAAGCTCCCTAATTATCTCTTC
>JAQYVG010000059.1 GCA_030145595.1 Desulfobacterales bacterium
AATGTATAACCATTGAGGCAAATACACCATATTTGGTGGATAACACTCTAAAAAATATTCGTAAGCTGCTGATTTAATTAAATGGTTAATTTATTAATTGGTGTATAATAACAGCTGTGTCACCCCCCTAGTATACAGTGGAGAATTGCAACAGTTTATTGGAAAAATAGATTTTTTATCGTTACTACTGCCAAATTTTAAAAAAATAGGCAGGAAATGGGTATAAACCTTTAATTTGATTTAGTTTTATATATACGATGATACAATCATTGTCAATAAAATCGTTTCACGATTTTATACAACTCCCATAGACCCGCTAAAAGCGGGACTACGGGATCAGTTTGGCGAAGTTTACCAGCTCTGGCGGGCTAAAATTCCTATCCCCGCACGCTCCCGCCCTTTGGGCAGGAATCTACGCTTCGCTTAGACAAGCAGCGGGGAATTCAAATTTAAATAAGGGCGGCAAGGCTGTTATCAGCCCGGCGGATATTTTAAACTGAATCGGCTGACACGCAGCTTTTTCCATTTTTTCTGCCGGCCTTGTTTCTTACCCCCTATATAATCTATCAAGCAGGGTATGAAGATATCTTAAAAATAGCCATTTATGGATGGACACTAGTTAGGATAGCATACCAATCAGGTGGCTGGCCTGTCCTTTGGTCAGTCCGGCAGGCACCTCGATTTTGCGGCGGCGAAGCACATTAATCTGCTTTTCAGTGGCCGGTGCACTCCGCCAGCAGGTAATAGAGTTTGACCAGCGGCAGTAAATCGCTAAACTGATCCTTTACGGCCCAAGGTGGGCACGCTTGCCACCACGACATCGCAATCGGGATCCGCGCTTCGTCCGGCCTGCTCCACCGACACACACAGATTGGGGTTTGCGCGCCTGATCTTATCACAAGCCTGATCAAGAAGCTCCTGGCGATGAGCCAGCACCAGCATCTGCTTTTTCATGCTGAAATAGCGGGGAAACTCAGCAAATATCAGAGTTTTACCGGACCCGGTGGGAAGGCTTGTGAGCTGGCGACGCACGCCGGCCCGGTAACGCTCAAGAATTGATTCCAGGCACTCTCTCTGGTAATCGCGCAGGCTGAAAATTATGCCGGACATGTTCTTTTTTCCTGAAACCCTAATTGAGCGTAAACAAAATGAAGAAAGCCAATTAGGGTTGAAGCTTTCAAAAAAGTTCAAAAACAATTTTTAAAGCGCGGTCTATTTCTTCTAATTTTGAAGAAGACAATTTTCCGCGAAATTCAGACAGTCTATGTCGATGATCAATTGGGCGTGTTTGCAAGCAGTCGGCAATCGATTTTTTAGACAGGCCGTTGCCCTTGGTGGGATAGATCTCTACGTTAGTAGTTATTCGGGCTTTTTTAGAACTCCATGCAGTAATAGGAACTACTTGAATAACTGGAACTTTTTCATTATAAACATCATTAGTTACGATGATGCATGGTCTTATTTTGCCGGTTTCCGATCCCAATGTTGGATCAAGGTTAACGTCAACAATCATACCTCTTTTTAGTATGGTCATTCCGGCCACCCGGTAATTGCAGCTTCAGTTAATTCCTTTAGTTCATTATCTTCGGAGTAAACTTCCGAATATAGATTAGCTGATTCTTTAAGACGTTTAAGCTCCAATTCCTTTTTAAAATGGTCTATTGCAGCTCTGGCCATAGAGCTTTTGTCTTTAAAGCCATAGTCTTTGAAACTGTTCAAAAAGCGGGCCTGTGATTCTTTAACGCTAAATTTTGCTTGCGGCATGTGAACCTCCTATCGGGCCTAAAATATGGGCCTTAAAACATAGTCCAATAATAAGTACTATAACACAATACCTTAATCTTGCACAGTCAATCTTGAAAATTTATAAATAACACTTTTTTCTTAAATACTTGCATCTACTGAAAACTCGTCGCTTGCAAAAATTAAGGTAACAAATCAATTATTTTTTTTATGTTAAAAAGGAGTCAATTCTGTTTTTGCCCCTTATTATGCGCCTGACACCGGCAACATGGCTTTACAAAAATATGATAATCTGATTTAAACACCCGAACATCGCATTTAAATTTCGTAAGGCGAGCCGTGAAAGAAAATGATCTGCGTTAATCTGCGCAATCTGCGGATAAGGTTATATAAAGGATTGTTAATATTATGAAACCGATTGTCGCTATTGTAGGCCGGCCCAATGTGGGCAAATCCACCCTTTTTAACCGCATAACCCGCTCTCGCAATGCTATTGTGGATGATATGCCCGGCGTTACCAGAGATCGTCATTATGGTGATGCCGCCTGGGACGGTGTTGATTTTACACTGGTAGATACCGGAGGATTCAGCAGTGGGGATCAGGATTATTTTGCGCCCGAGATCCGCTTCCAGATCCTGCAGGCCATCGAAGATGCCGACGTTGTAATTCTGCTGCTGGACGGCAAGGGCGGAATCTCTCCGTTTGATGAAGATATCGTCAAAATTCTGCGGGAAGTCGCCAAGCCGGTTTTTTATGCGGTCAACAAGATCGACGGATTTGAACAGGAAGTAAAGCTCTACGAATACTACAGCCTGGGTCTTGATAAATTGTATCCTCTTTCGGCCGAGCATCGCTACGGCGTGTCTGATTTATTAGATGACCTGGTGCGGGCATTGCCGCCAACGGATGCCGCTGAAAGCGTCGACATGATCAAACTGGCGGTAGTGGGCAAGCCCAACGTGGGGAAATCCTCTTTGATCAACCGCATCCTGGGCCAAAAACGCCTGGTGGTCAGTGAAATCCCGGGCACAACCCGCGATGCCGTCGACTCTGCGGTAGAAATTGGCGGGAAGTCATATTTACTTATTGACACCGCCGGTATCCGGCGGAAAAAAAAGGTGTCAAAAAAAATCGAGAAGTTTTCCATCATTAAAGCGTTGAAAAGCCTTGAACGCTGTGATGTGGCCCTGATTGTCATCGATGCCTTTGAAGGGGTTACCGAACAGGATATAAACATCGCCGGGTATGCTTATGAGCGAGGGTGTGGATGTATTCTGCTGCTGAATAAGTGGGATCTTGTGGAAAAGGACAGCAAAACCGAAAAAAAATACCGCGACCAGTTACGTATGGATGCAAAATTCATAAGCTTTGCGCCGGCCATAACGATTTCAGCCCTGACCGGACAGAGGGTTGCTAGAATTTTCAAAATAGTAGATGAGGTCTATAGCCAGTACACCCGGCGCATCGGGACGGGGAAGATAAACAGGGTCATGGAGCGCGCCATGGATCGCAACGAGCCCTCGCTTTACAGGGGAAGACGCCTGAACTTTTACTATTTCGCCCAGGTGTCGACCAGGCCTCCCACTTTTGTCTGCTTTGTAAACTATCCGGAGGGCGTCCATTTCTCCTATAAGCGTTATCTTAGCAACCAGATCAGGGCCGGGACCGGGCTTGACAAAACACCGCTTCGAATCATTTTCCGCAAACGTACAAGCCGGGAAAAGAAGTAACCACCCAATTGAGCTGAACTCAATCGGGTGGTTGCGTGTTACGAGTTACGCGTTGCGAGTTTAAGGATTGAATGGTTAATTGGTGAAATTAGTGATAGGTGAACAGTACCCGCAACTCGCAACCCGGAACCCGTAACCCGCAACCCGTAACTCGTGACCCGTAACTCGCAACCAGTAACTCGCAAATCGTAACGAGGATAAATTGGATCTGTTTGAATTTACGGCCAGAAAAGCTGCTGATGCATCGAGGCCCCTGGCAGACCGCATGCGCCCCAGAAATCTGGATGAATTTGTAGGGCAAAAGCATGCGGTAGGGCAGGGGACCCTGATTCGTCATGCCGTCGAGCAGGACCGAATTTTTTCCATGATTCTATGGGGGCCGCCCGGTTGCGGCAAAACAACCCTTGCCAGAATACTGGCGGCCGAAACCAGCAGCCATTTTGTTCAATTCTCAGCGGTGCTGTCAGGTATCAAGCAGATCCGATCGGTAATTGAGGAGGCCGGCAAGCAGCAGAGCCTTTACCGCAAAAAGACGGTCCTGTTTGTGGATGAAATTCACAGGTTCAACAAGGCCCAGCAGGATGCCTTTCTCCACCATGTGGAAAGCGGGTTGATAACCTTAATAGGTGCGACGACAGAAAATCCTTCCTTTGAAGTGATTCCGGCCCTAATGTCAAGATGCCGTGTGATAACTTTGAATACTCTGGGGCCGGATGAGCTTGAGGTTATCATTGACAGCGCTCTTAAAGCCAGACAAAGAGGTCTTGGAAATAGGGAGTTGACTATCGATCCGCAGGCACTGGCCCATTTGATACGAATTGCCGATGGCGATGCCCGCGCGGCCTTGAACAGCCTCGAGATAGCAGCTTCCCTGGCGGTTTCCGGAAAAGGTCCGGACGCAGAGAGTACAACCGCAAGCATAACGCTTGAAAACTTAGAGAAGGCTTTAGAACAAAAGGCTCTGGGATATGACAAGGGTGGTGAAGAACATTACAATCTTATATCTGCCTTGCACAAAAGTTTGAGGGGCAGTGATCCGGATGCGGCTCTTTATTGGCTCGGCCGGATGCTTGCGGCCGGTGAAGATCCCTTTTATATTGCCCGCAGGATGGTCAGGTTTGCATCCGAGGATGTTGGCAATGCCGACCCGTACGCTCTCAGGCTTGCGTTGAGTGCCATGGAGGCCTTCAGATTTTTAGGGCACCCCGAAGGCGAACTGGCGCTGGCCCAGGCCGCTGTTTATCTTGCCACGGCTCCCAAGAGCAACAGCATATATAAAGCTTACAAAGAGGTTAAAGCGTGTATTCAAAATACAGGTACGCTGCCTGTTCCTTTGGCTGTCCGCAATGCACCCACCGGCTTGATGAAAGAGCTGGGTTACGGCAAAGATTACAAATATGCTCATGATTATAAAAATGCGTATGTTCCCCAGCAATATTTGCCCGATAAACTCAAGGGCAATCGTTTTTACTCACCCACCGGACGAGGATATGAAAAAATCATTAGGCAAAGACTTGATAAATGGCGCAGTCTGAAAGATCGGCAAAAACAGGGCAAAAACAGCTAAAAAATTAGTCTTTAGCACCCTAATTTCCAAGTCCTAATTTTTTTGTTTGACAGGCACACTGAAATCATTTATGCTCACTTTTCCTGTCTGGGATTTTCATTAAAAATATATTCCGCGAAAAACTTCTAAATATTAATTGATTATCTGCCGATATAACAATTAGAAAAAGGGCCGAGCGGAATTGAGGCCGGCTTATTACCCCTCGCGCAGTACTCCCATTAGAGAAAACCCGTCCTTTAAGGCGGGGTCGAGGGGCTAAATTAAAATGTAAAACTTCCTTTCCGGGCTGCGAAACACTAAGACCTTTGAAAAATGTTCAATTTTGCCCAAGGTCAAGAAAGGCGATCCGCCTGAGGCGGATTAACCACAGACATACATTGAGTATTTCGAGGATAGAGCTAAAGCTCCACTTCGTGCAAAATGTAGAGTCTGCCGCAGCGTAGCGAAGATCCCGTTCAGCGGGGACGCAGAAATTGGGCAAAAAGGGACGTTTTGCAAAGGCCTCGCACTGCCGTTAGGCACAACCCCTTAATTTAAGCAGGTTCAAATTTGCGATTTAACAGTTTTTTATTAAGACAGCGGATTTGTCTTAATGTATTATGGAGGTCAAAATGAATGATTTTCTTCACAATCTGCGCAGCGGCAAATTCAAGCGCAATGACAGAGGCGGCCGGCCTTACAAAGATCCTCAACATCGCGGATCACAATGGCGAGGCGATGCTAACGGCAGAAAGAGCACACAGCACCCTTCGAGTGACGTTGTTTTAGAGATTAACAAGGCTCTGAAAGATATTGCCGCCAGCCATCGGCGCTTTGCCGATGCCTATGAATCTAAAGTTAAGGCAGATGAGCGCGGAGCCGCGGCCATGGAAAGTATTGCCGAGTTTCTAAAGCAACGATTTGCAAGCGGCTTGGAGTCCTTAGAGGAAGATCGCGTGGAAGATCGTTTCGCTTCAGAATCCAAACCGGAGCCGGATTCCCCGGCAATACATGCTGAGCAGACCGTAAAAACCACCGATTTTGATCGCGAGAAGCTGCTGACTAATATATTAGAGTTGAGAAAAGAGGGTATGAGCTTCGAAAAGATCGCACAGCAACTGGAATCGAGAGAAATACCGACATTATCAGGCAAAGGCACATGGCGCGGGCCGGCCATCAGCAAGTTGTGCAAGGAAATGCAAGCAACAGGTTGAGGTGCAGGTCGAGCTGACTTGACCAAAGGCCTTACTGCTTGTTAGTGCTTGTTATTTTTTGGATAATATCCTGGCACTGCTTCATTTCCTCCAAGGCGTTTATATCTGCATCAACCATCAAGCGCACCAGTTCTTTAAAACCGACTTCTGGTTCCCATCCCAGGATTTTTCGGGCTCTACCGGCATCACCTAAAAGAAGTTCAATCTCCGTGGGCCTGAAATACCTTGGGTCGATTTTCACATACTCTTTCCAGTCTAAATCGGCATATGAGAAAGCTTCCTCCAAGAATTCCCTGACAGAATGGCTTTGGCCGGTCGCAATCACAAAATCTTGAGGATCATCCTGCTGCAGCATCAACCACATCGCTTTCACATAATCAGGAGCATACCCCCAATCCCTCTTGGCATCCAGGTTGCCAAGATACAATTTGTCCTGCAGCCCGAATTTGATACGGGCGAGCGCCCGCGTTATCTTTCTAGTGACAAATGTTTCTCCGCGCAGTGGAGATTCGTGGTTGAATAAAATACCATTGCAGGCAAACATATTGTAACCTTCTCTATAATTCCTTGTCATCCAGTAAGCATATACCTTGGCGGCTGCATACGGGCTTCGGGGCCAGAGGGGCGTCTCTTCATTTTGGGGTGCCGGGGCGTCGCCAAACATTTCACTGCTGCTGGCCTGGTAAAATCGTGTTTTTATACCGCTTCGGCGTATGGCTTCCAGGATTCTGGTTGTCCCTAATCCCGTGATATCCCCGGTAAACTCAGGCATATCAAAACTGACCCGGACATGGCTCTGAGCGCCCAGATGGTAAATCTCGTCAGGATGAATATTGTAAACCAGGTTGCTAAGCTGACCACCGTCGTTCAGGTCCCCGTAGTGCAGGTAAAGTTTCCCCTTGGGATCATGAGGATCGACATAGATATGATCGAGCCTATGGGTATTAAACGTACTGGACCGCCGAATAAGTCCATGGACTTCGTAGCCCTTGTTGAGCAGAAGCTCCGCCAGATAACTGCCATCCTGGCCGGTGATTCCTGTTATTAGTGCTTTTTGAGGCATTGTTTTCTCCAGTGTTGATGGAAAGGTTTATTTTAAAGAGGTGTAACTATAAATAAAATGTGACGATAGTGTCAAGCCCAACGACATATTGATTGATTCGTATAAAGCCGAATTCATAACGTTTTGGATTCAAGTCCACCGCCGCCGGACGCTTTATAAAAACGCACAGCGATTTTATTTTTATAACTTGACAGTGGTAGAAAATGAAAATACAAAGCAGCTAAATTGCTGATCCGGCAGTTTATTTAGTCCTGAAAAACCTGGTCCTCTGGGCCAGGTCAGAGGCATAAGGCTCTGCCGAAATAAATTGATACAAAATTAGAAGCACGAAATACGAAATACGAAACAAACTCTAATGACCAAAACTCTAATGTTCCAAACAAATTCACCGTTATGCAATGAATACTTTCTTGCTAGTTTTGGTCATTTGATCATTCGAATTTAGGATTTGTTTCGGATTTCGCCTGTCCTGGTTTTGAAACGGGGATATTCGAATTTCGTGTTTAATCCATTCAACAGCAAAATATCCCCTTACAGGGGTAACCCAAAGCCTGGCCCTCTGGGCCAGGATATTTACTTTTTTTTACGGCATTGATGGAGCAGCATTAGTTAGTGTCCATCCAGAAATGAGGATTTTTGTTCAATATCAAGGCATGCGAAAACAATAACCACAGGCATATGTGTATTATTCCGAGGATTATTTTTTGAGCATAACGCAGAGATTGGGCAAAAAGACCATTTATGGATGGACACTAGTTATGGGGCTTAACCTTATTGTTGCCAATTGTTGCCAAAAGGGTTAATTAAGGTGGAAAAACTCGAAGGGATTGTTGCATTTGTCGGAAATTACGGTAGCGGAAAGACCGAGGTTTCCATAAATTTTGCTGTGGACCGCAAGCGTGCCGGTATTGAAGTTCGTATTGCAGATCTCGATCTCGTCAATCCTTATTTCAGAACACGTGAGGCCCGAGGGCCGCTTTCTGATTTGGGGATTGATGTGGTATTACCTCCTGAAGAATTTCTGCAAGCCGATCTGCCTATTTTGAGCCCTGCTGTCGCCGGCATGCTCAGACAACATGGCCGCTTGACGGTACTGGATGTCGGGGGCGAAGACGTCGGAGCCCGAGTGCTGGCAACACTTGCTGATTCGCTGCGGGACAAGCATGTCCATATGCTGCTGGTTGTGAATCCTTTCCGACCTTTTACCGATACGGTAGCAGGATGCCTGCAAATTCGTGATAAGATCGAAAAAGCTTCCAAAATAACTGTAAACGGTATCATCGGCAATGCTAATCTAATCGATGAAACGGCGGTGCAAGATATATATAAAGGATACGATTTTGTCAGAGCCTTATCAGCGGAGAGCGCGTTACCGCTGATGTTTATTACCGTTGCGGCAGAACTGTTGCCGGCAATAGAGAGTAAACGTTTTGACTGTCCGATCTTAACCATTGAAAGACAGCTTGTTCCGCCGTGGAAAAAACCTGTGCAACTCAAGCAGGGAGGCAGCGGTTAAGCCACTGGAGCATTATAGGCTTGCTGTGATGCCGGTAAGTTGTCATTGGTCATATAAAAAAAAGACCGCTATGCTTGAAGAGCGCTACGCTTTAGGATCGCTTCGCTTAAGGGGTAAAAAGTCTTTTTATCAATACCCCTCAAGGCCGCCAGGCCGCTCCTCAAACAAAGTGCTCCTCAAACGTAGCACTCCAAGGACAAGTGATAAGTGACTTTTACATATTATCATCTTAGTGTCTTTGTGTATGAATTATTGCGAAGAGTGTAAGATGTGCGGAAAAAAGGAATGATAAGTTTATGGGATATGAGCATATTATCGACAAAGACACATGCAAAGGCTGCGGGCTATGTGTAGCAGTATGCCCCAAGAAAGTTTTGGAACTCTCTGAAGAAGTCAATACAATGGGTTACTTCCCGGCACATCAAGCACGTCCGGAGGACTGTGTCTACTGTACAACCTGCTGTATTATGTGTCCTGATGTCGCGATTACAATTAATAAAACCGTTGAAGAGGCCACCGAGCCGGAACTGGAATAGCGAGCACATTTTCCGTACCGCTTTTAATCCCGCTGTCAGCAGGGGCCTTCAACAATTGGAGATAAGTCATGGGTAGAATATTGATGAAAGGAAATGAAGCCATCGGTGAGGCTGCCATAAGGGCCGGATGCCTGAACTATTTTGCCTATCCGATTACACCTCAATCTGAAGTCGCAGAATACCTGTCCCGGCGGATGCCTGAAGTCGGCGGAGTCTTTTTACAGGGCGAAAGTGAAGTTGCGGTAGGGTATATGATTTTTGGCGCCGCCGGGTGTGGCGCCAGGGTTTTTACCACGTCTTCAAGCCCGGGTATCAGTCTGATGAGCGAAGCCTTAAGTTATATTTCAGGGGCCGAGTGCCCGGCGGTTTTTGTCAATATTATGCGCGGCGGTCCGGGATTAGGGGGCATTCTTCCATCCCAGGCGGATTATTTCCAGGCGACCAAAGGGGGCGGGCATGGTGACTACAGATTGCTGGTCATGGCGCCGGCAGGTGTTCAAGAAGCCGTTGAAATGGTAATGAAGGCATTTCCATTGGCTGAAAAATATCGTAACCCGGTGATGATTTTAGGTGATGGCTTGATCGGCCAGATGATGGAGCCCGTGGAATTTCCGGATGAACTCAAATCTGAGCCAAGCAATAATGATGACTGGGCCACAAGCGGGATGGAGACTCGCAAAAGCAGCCGGCGCAACCTGGTTAAGTCGCTTTTTCTGGATTCAGAGCAGTTGGAAGCCCATAATCGTGTCTTAAAGGCCAAGTATGATCGCATGCGACGGGAAGAGGTTCGCTATGAGCCTTATAACCTGGAGGCCGATTACAAGGCACTGATCGTCAGCTACGGCACAATGAGCAGGGTGTGCCGTACTGCTGTCGACATCTTAAAAGTTGAAGGGTTCGAAGTAGGCATGGTGAGACCACAAACCCTCTTTCCTTTTCCGGAAAAGGCCATTGAGGAAGCCGTCCGGCGAGAAAGCTGTAAGGTAGCCGTGAGTATTGAGATGAGCATGGGACAAATGGTTGAAGATGTAGAGCGCAGTGTTCGCGGCAGATGCCCGGTTGAATGGTTTGGGAAATCAGGAGGCGATGTGCCGACCCCGGAAGAGGTCATCGATGCGGTTAAATCTTTCGTTAAGGAGCTAATATAATGGCAAAAACATTCAAAAAACCTGAAGCCCTTTCCGACCAGACCACCCATTACTGCCCGGGTTGCACCCACGGGATCGCACACCGCTTGATTGCCGAAGTTATCGACGAGCTGGGTATCCGGGGACGCACGGTTGGTATTGCACCTGTAGGATGTGCGGTTTTGGCCTATAATTACTTCACCTTTGATTTTCAAGAGGCTGCTCACGGGCGAGCTCCGGCAATGGCTACCGGCATAAAAAGGGTTCGGCCTGACCTGGTTGTTTTTACCTATCAGGGTGACGGTGATCTGGCAAGCATCGGGATGGGAGAGATTATACACGCTGCCAACCGCGGCGAGAAATTTACCTCCATTTTTGTCAACAATACGGTCTATGGTATGACCGGCGGCCAGATGGCGCCGACAACGTTGCCGGACCAGCGCACCACGACTTCTCCTGCCGGACGCAAAGTTGAAGAGGTCGGTATGCCCATTAAGGTTGCAGAGTTGATTTCCGCTCTTCAGACACCGGCATTTGTGGCCAGACAGGCCGTGCTAAAGCCAAAATATATTGTCAGGGCCAAAAAAGCCATCAAAAAGGCCTTTCAGTATCAGCTCGACGGGCGATGCTTCAGCCTGGTGGAACTGATCAGTACATGCCCGACCAACTGGGGGCTTACTTCTTGGGAGGCGGTTAAATGGGCCGAGGAGAAGATGATTCCTTATTTTCCGCTGGGAGAATACAAGACACCGGAATAGTTAGGAGGACTGCATGCAGAAAGAAGTCATGTTTGCCGGTTTTGGCGGGCAGGGAATTTTATTGATCGGAGATATCCTGGCGCACGCGGGTATGGAAGCGGGCTTCGAAGTGGCCTGGATCCCTTCCTACGGTCCGGAGATGCGGGGCGGGACTGCCTATTGCCTGGTGGTGATAAGTGACAGAGCCATTGGTTCTCCGGTTATCAGAAACCCTTTGCACTTGATTGCCATGAACCGGCCTTCTTTGGAGAAATTTGCACCGCTGGTGAAACCGAACGGTGTAGTAGTGATTAACAGTTCTTTAATTTCCATCAATGCGGGTCGTGATGACGTTGATGAGCTATTAATACCGGCCAATGACATTGCCCAAGAAGCCGGCAGCGTAAAGGCGGCAAATATTGTAGCATTGGCAGCTTTTGTTGCCCGCAGTAAAATTGTTGATTTTGATCTGCTGCGCGAGTGTGTCAAAAAACACTTTGCCGGTCGCGAAAAGCTTATCCCCATTAATATGGAAGCCCTGGAACAGGGTCGCAAAGCGGCACTGGGAACCGGAAAATAGAGCCTGCTGCCGGTAGCCTGAAACACACAACCGGAATTTGAACTCACCGACAAAAATAAAAGCGCTTATCACGAAAACACGAAAGTACGAAAACACGAAAAATATAGTTTAATAACGCTCGCATATACCCTCAGACAGCCATACGCTTAAAGTCGGATCACCGTTGAAAATAGACTGATTTCAAAAGGGTAAAATAATATAAATATAATTTTTCTTTCGTGTTTTCGTACTTTCGTGTTTTCGTGATAAATGTTATGAGTTATAGCCACAAAAATACAAAATCTTGGCATTAAACGACTAAATTTTAAAGACGTGATATGAAAATATCTATCCCAGAAAACATTTTATCGATAAAGCCTTACAAGCCCGGGAAGCCTCTGGAAGAACTCGAACGGGAATATGGTATCGCTAAATCCATTAAACTTGCTTCCAATGAAAATCCACTGGGCCCTTCTCCAATGGCCGTTAAGGCCATGCAGGGGGCTTTGGAAAAACTCAACCGTTATCCGGATGGAAGCGGTTATGATCTTATCAAGAAAGTGTCTCAACATCTGGATGTGCCGCCTAAGAATATCGTTTTAGGGAACGGTTCCGATGATATTATCGGTATGCTGACCTGGGCGCTGCTGCGACCGGGCGATGAAGTGGTTCTGCCGCAGCCTTCTTTTCTAATGTATGATATAATGGTTCGAAGCGCCGCCGCAATACCGGTGACGGTTCCCTTAAGTTCTCTTTCCATCGATTTGAAAGGGATGCAGGGCAAGATTACATCCCGAACCCGCATGGTTTTTTTGTGTAATCCCAATAATCCCACGGGAACCGTTATATTCAAAAAAGACTTTGAAAACTTTATGGACAGCTTGCCGCCTGAAGTGGTTGTTGTCGTAGACGAGGCCTATTTTGAATTTATAAGAGATCAAGAAAAATGTGCCAGCGGCATTGAGTACCTTGACGAAGCCAGACCTCTGGTTACACTGCGTACATTTTCAAAAGCATACGGCCTGGCAGGGCTGCGAATCGGCTATGGTATCATGCCTGATAAAATTGCGGGTCTGCTGAACAGGGTCAGACAGCCCTTTAATACAAGCTCTCTGGCCCAGATCGGCGCTAAAGCAGCGCTTGATGATAAAGCTTTTTTAAAAAAGACCTTGGAAATTACTCATAAAGGTCTCGATTATTTGCATGCTGCCCTGGACAGGCTGGGGATTAAATATTTTCCAACTCAAACGAACTTTTTTCTCATTGACGTAGAAAAAGATGCTGATGAAATTTTTGAAAGCATGCTCAGACACGGTGTTATTGTACGATCGATGAAATCATATGGATATCCCCAATATATCAGGATTAATGTCGGCCTTGCCGAGGAGAATGCCCGCTTTATAGAAGTGTTGGAGAAAGCAATTTGAAACGATGAGGCGTCTTCTTGTTACAATAGACGGGCCTGCCGGTGCAGGCAAAACAACGGTAAGCCGGATGCTGGCCCATCGTCTGGCTTACAAATATATCGATACCGGTGCGCTGTACAGAGGGGTCGCGTTAGCGGCTATATCAGCAGGATTAAATGCAGACGATGATGAAGGCCTTGAAAAGCTGTGCCGCACTCTGAAAATCAAATTTGTAACAGGCGATCAAGGTTTGCGCCTATTATCGAATGATGTGGATATTACGGATAAAATCCGTACGCCTGAAATAACCATGTTTGCTTCGGCGGTTTCCGCCAGACCGGTAGTCAGAGGGTACCTTTTGGACTTGCAAAGGGAAATGGGACAGGAAAAAGGCGTTGTTTTCGAAGGGCGAGATATGGGTACTGTGGTGTTCCCGGATGCTGATTTAAAGTTTTACCTGGATGCATCTCATAAAACAAGGTCTCTCAGGCGATACCAGGAATTAGCAGCCAAAACCCAACAGACCTTGGAGGAAGTTGAGAGGGATATGGGCAAGCGGGATAAAAATGACAGCACCAGAGATTTGGCACCCTTGAAACCTGCCAAGGATGCGATAATAATAGATTCTACTAAACTTTCTGTCAAAGCGGTTGTCGAATTAATGTTGTCTAATATTTTCATAAGAAATTCGGGTTAACGAGTGCGTCAAACAGCTTGTAAAAATAATCGTTGTTTTTTCAAAATGAGTCTGATATCTACGTCGGTTATGCTGCCGCAGGCAGAGTATAGTATAAAAAAAAATGGTTAGGGGGTATTTTGTTTAATGGATAATCTTGAAAAAAACGATTCAACTAAAGAGTTAGAGCAAAAACAATCTTCTGAGGAGCCTGTTCAGACAAAATCAGACGCTGTTGATATGCAGTCAATAGAAGAAACTGATGCAGATACATCCGTTGATAATGTGTCATCGGAAACAGTACAGGATCTGAGCGAAAAGACGGATGAAGCCCAAGTAACGACTGATGCTTTAGAGGAAGTCCAAACTGTGTCTGACACTGAAGAGGAGGTTCAAGCGACAACGAACGATATCGAAGAACCTCAAGCAGCAGGTGATGTTGCGGAAAAAGAACAGGAAGTCGTTGATACTTCAGAACAGGAAGCCGTTGATACTTCAGAACAGGAAGCCGTTGATACTTCAGAACAGGAAGCCGTTGATACTTCAGAACAGGAAGCCGCTGATACTTCAGAACAGGAAGCCGCTGATACTTCAGAACAGGAAACCGCTGATACTTCAGAACAGGAAGCCGTTGATACTTCAGAACAGGAAACCGCTGATACTTCAGAACAGGAAGCCGTTGATA
>JAQYVG010000005.1 GCA_030145595.1 Desulfobacterales bacterium
GCTGTTTTTTCTTAACACTCACTAATGCGTTCAGACAGTCAGCCATTTTCAAATTTCATTACCGGTAGCCTCTATTTATTGAAAAGATACTGCAGCTCCATTCAAATGCTTAATACGTCAAATAATTTTTGACTTTATACATACCATGCTTTAAGGTGAGCATTATGAAAAATTATTTAAGGAGTACGAGGCATGTCTGAACAACTTGATGTTATAATTGTGGATGACGATCCAAGTATTTGTGAAGTGCTCTCTGATATAATCAAGAAGTTTTATACATGGGGCAATGTAATCAGCTTTACAGATGTTGATGAGGCCATATCTTACTGTCTCAGCCTTGAGGTCGGTGTTGGCATTTTTGTAATCGATGTATTTTTAGGCGGGAAAAGCGGGTTTTGTTTTCTGGATTCCATAAAAGATAAATTTCCGGCAGCCCATGAAGACTCGGTTGTCATCACCGGAAGCGCCAGCGATGATGTCGTTAATATGTGTATATCCTCAGATGTCAACTATTTATTGGAAAAACCGATAAGACCTTATGCCCTACAGCTTGCTGTCAGAGCCATTGTGACGAAATACTTAACATTTGCCAGAAGGCTTCTGCGAGATCCGGCTTTTGCCGCCAATGTAACAAAATTTTAAGAAGGTTTCTGATGGTAAAGAACATCGGATTTGTTTCCACACGCTTTGCAGGAACTGACGGCGTCACATTAGAATCGAGTAAATGGGCGGAAGTTCTTGAGCAAAAGGGGCACCGCTGTTTATGGTTTGCCGGTGAACTGGATCGGGATTCGCAAAAGAGTTTCCTTGTCCCGGAAGCTCATTTTCAGCACGATCAAAATGTATGGATTAACGATAAGGTTTTCGGGAAAAAAAGACGGGAGGCTACCGTAACCAAATTAATTCATGATCTAAGATCATTTTTAAAAACTCAACTCTATAATTTCATAAAACAGTTTAAAATTGACCTTTTAATTGCCGAAAATACACTTACCATTCCCATGCACGTCCCTTTAGGGTTATCCTTGACGGAAATTATAGCTGAAACTCAAATACCCACTGTTGCCCACCATCATGATTTTTACTGGGAAAGGGTGCGTTATTCAATCAATGCTGTCAATGACTACCTCGGCATGGCCTTTCCGCCCAACCTGTCGAACATCGAACATGTGGTCATAAATTCAGCTGCCCGAGAAGAACTGGCTCATCGTAAGGGGATTTCGTCCATCGTCATCCCCAATGTATTGGACTTTGAAAATCCACCCCAAGCTGACGTAAAACATACCAAAGACTTCAGACAATCCATCGGTTTAAAGCCCGATGACATAATAATCCTGCAACCGACCCGCATTGTGAAAAGGAAAGGGATTGAGTATGCCGTTGAACTGATCAATGCACTGCAAGATCCCCGCTATAAACTGGTAATATCTCATGAAGCAGGCGACGAAGGTTTTGAATATCCGGAATGGATTCAGGAGTACGCCCGGCAGCACGCTGTAGACCTTCGGCTGGTTAAGACCAGAATTTCAGACCCCTGGGCAAATCATGCCAATAATAAAGATCAGTATTCGCTCTGGGATATTTACCCTCATGCTGATTTTATAACATATCCAAGTCTTATCGAGGGATTTGGCAATGCTTTTCTCGAGGCTGTCTTCTTTAAAAAGCCGATTCTGATCAATCGTTACGAAACGTTTGTACGCGATATCGAACCCCATGGCTTTGATCTGGCGGTCATGGACGGATTTCTCACCAAAAAAACAGTTCAAACCGTTCGAGAAGTTATAGAATCACCCGCGAGAAGAGAACAAATGGTAACTACGAACTACGAAATCGCTTCACGCCACTATTCTTTTGCAGTCCTCAGGAAACATCTGAGTTCCATTATGGTCAATTTTTTTGGGGAACATGTACCGGCCCACATGCACAAGGTTGTCAGTTTTTTGGCAAAACAACTCTCCCACGACAAGCAAAGACCTTAGGGTTCGCGAAGAAATAAATTTACATTTTCAAGAGTCGAGGCGTCCGTATGGCAAGGCGCGCGGAGGGCGAATAGCAGGCTATTTAACCGACGAGCAACGCAGCCAGGCGGAATGGATCGGCGCATTAAAATGTGAAGTTATTTTTGAGCGAGCCCTTATAATTGATACAAAGAAAAGCCCTTGGAAGGATAATTCCAAGGGCTTTAGAAAGGAGAATGTCATTCAGAAGGTCAAACTTTACCTTCATGTCTTACATAAAATGCCACAATGTAACATGTCAAGTGATTTTATGAGATAATCCCAAAAGATATGTTTTCTCTTATAATATCCTGCAACTAATTAGAAAGTTTATAGGTTGAAGCACTCAACCCAACAATACGTACCCTTCTGAATCTCTTTTTACATGGGTTATGCCCGGATGCCTTCTTTCACATTCTTTGTATACAGCTTCCCTACCTTTGATTTTTTCGAACAATATGTCCCTATCAACTATTAAGTGCTTAAGTTCCAGCGCCCTCCTTACGGCGGTCTGGATATTTTCTATGCTACAGGGTTTTGCAAAAAATTTGTAAACACCCGCTTCGTTGATGGCATCCATTGCCGTGTCGACCTTAGCATAACCTGTCAGCATGATTGTTATTATATCGGGATACTCTAACTTTATCTTCTTTAGTAAAGATAACCCGTCCATATTTGACATTTGCTGATCGCTGATAACCAGGTTCACCTCATCGGCTTTTAATTTTTCCAGAGCTTCTTCGCCGCTTTTTGCAGTAAGAATGGTATGGTCTTTATTCTTAAGTGCACTGGTCATTAGTTCAAGAATATCTTCTTCATCATCAACAACCAATATGGTATGTTTGCTCATTGGCTTGTCCCCCTTAAGGCATCGACAACCATTTGTTATTTCACTTAATATCTATCAACAAAAGTGCGATATGTTTTTCTGATCACTATAGCCTTCCGGTTTTAATAGTATATCGGCCAAAAACCGGATTCCTTTAATAACTATTTTAAGTGGAATGTTCTCGGAGGGAATTCTGCGTTGGTTATAGAATCCTCATCCCCATGCTGGAAGCTACAACTCCGGCTGCAAACTCGGCACTTTGATTTTTAACATCCAGTATGGGATTGATTTCAACAACATCAAGCGATGACATGCACCCGCATTCTGCAATGGTTTCCATAATCAAATGGGCCTCTCTATAGCTCAGCCCGCCCGCTACCGGAGTGCCGACACCAGGGGCCACCAATGGATCAACGCAGTCCAGATCGAAACTGACGTGAATATGGTCCACACTATCGCTTAATGTCGAAATTACGGCTTCAACAATATCCGCCACCCCATGCCTGTCAATATCGGCCATTGTATGCACAGGAAGATTTATCTTTTTAATGGTTTCTTTTTCCGGCAGGTCTATTTTCCTTATGCCGATTAAAGCACAATCTTGGGGCCTTACTTTCGGTCCGAATCCCAACAAATGAGTGAGCGCTTTATGTCCCAAACCCAAAGATAATGCCAGCGGCATACCGTGAATGTTCCCCGAAGGTGTGGTCTCTTCCGTGTTCATATCCGCATGAGCATCGATCCATATTACGCCCGGTTTCATTTGTTTTTTCCTGCAGAAAGAAGCAACACCGGCGATGGAACCGATCGCCATAGAGTGATCACCGCCGAAGCACAATGGGAAGTGCCCGCGGGCCAGCGACTTCTCAACCTTCTTGGCAAGCCGACCAACAGCTTTTTCAATTGCACTTAAATATTTGAGTTTCTGGTTGGTAATTTTCTGTTTTTCCTTGATTGCTATGGGGACATCTCCCTGGTCGACAACCTTATATCCGAGAGTTTCTAATTTTTGTTTGATACCGGCTATCCTCAACGCCGAAGGTCCCATGTCGACCCCGCGTCGATCAGAGCCAAGGTCCATGGGGAAGCCGATCAGGTCTACGATTTTGTGTATTCTTTTCTTAGTCATTTTAAATGCCCGTTGCGAGTTACGGATTTCGAGTTGCGCGTTGCGGGTTGCGAGTTCAATGGTTTTTGCAATCTATACGGACACAAGTCGTTTTTTGTATGAGAAACACGGGCTAAGCCATTATTCCACATTTCTATTATTTATGCCAGTAAAAGCAAAATCCTTAAGTTTCGGCAATAGGTTTGGGGTCAAATTCTTTAACCCGCTCTTTAAACTTTTTCAAAGTATTTTCATCTCCCCCGCGTGCATACCGCAAAAGGACATACAGATCGGTAATCTTATGAATATTTACCTTCAGGTCCCGGCGAAGATCACCCGCTGTTTTTGCAAAATCAACCGGTCCCTGGCCCGGTTTTCTGGTAAGACCAACTCTGGTGAGCTTTGCACAAAATTTCACATAAAACCGCTGAGCATCATCTGTGTTTGCAACCGGCGTTTTAAAAAGCCGCATAGAAATCATGAAAACAATAAAACTAATCAGTCCTAGCGCCAGAAGAATCCATTTGAACGGACCCTTCCAGGAACCGATGTTGATACCGACTTTCGCAAGGAGTTCTCTCTGCCGCCAATAAGAATACCCTAAAACCCATTGATTCCAATAGTTATTTGCAGCGTCCCACCTAAAAATGATTTTTTTCAAATGGCTTTGAAGCGGTCCAAAATGTTTGAGCAATAAAAACCCTTCAAGTTCCTCAGGCGGAAGCGCTGCTTCAAATCCCTGCTCAACTCTTTCCGGTGCTACGGCCGATGTGGGATCGATCCTCACCCAGCCTCTGGCCGGAAGCCAAACTTCAACCCAGGCATGGGCATCGGATTGGCGCACAATCAGATAATTTCCGTATGGGTTCAGTTCACCACCCAGGTAGCCGCCCACGATCCGGGCCGGAATTTTCGCTTTGCGCATCAGAAAAGCAAAGGCTGAAGCATAGTGCTCACAATATCCCTTGCGGGTTTTGAACAGAAAATCGTCAATGGCATCCTCTTTAAGCCCGGGTGGGTTTAGAGAATAGACAAAATCGTTCTGACTGAAAAACTCGAGTGCTTTATTGACAATCTTGGCCGGGTTATCAAAAGTATCGGCCCAGGAGCGGGCCAGAGCTGTGGATTTTGGGTTTCCTTGGACCGGAAGGATCAAAGCCTTCCGCTCTTCTGGCTTGAAATCGCCGGTATTATATGTTGTTTGAGATACTGCATCGTAGCGTATGCGCGCTTTCAACTTATGATAGGCCATCAGCGTACGATCGTTCTGCATCCTTGCCATGGGCGGCGATGTGATGGGCATATCCAGGGCAAAAAGCCATTTTTCTCCTTGGGGTTCAAGGGTAATGGTGTATCCAACCGTACTTCCGGCCGACAATGGCGCCTGCCGAACCGGACGGGTTTGGCCCCGGCTCCAGGTTTTGCCGTCAAAATGCTGAAAAACTATGCCGCGCCAGTAAAGACGATCCGGCCCGGGGATACTGTTTTTAAACTCCGCCCGAAAAGCGATTTCACCGGAAAGGACGAGTTGCGATATGCTCCCCGGCGACAACCTGTCATTAATACCAGTTCTTGCTATCGACTGGTTTGACATCCCAAAAAGGGTCCCTTGAATTCTGGGGAAAAGAAAAAAAAGAACGATCATCATCGGCAGAGCCTGAACCATAATTACACCTGACAGACGCAAATTTGCCGCAAAGCTGCCCCGGGGATGATTGATACGGATTAAAACCGCCGTTGCCAAAAGCACGGATGCAAACATGAAAAGCGACATGACCAGATTGTTGGAATAGAGCAGGTTTGTGATGACCAGAAAATAGACTAAGCAAAGAGTTATCATGCGGTCGCGGTGGGTCTTCATCTCAAACGGTTTCAGTCCCAGCATGACAGCGAGCAGTCCCACGCCGGTGTCCAGATTGAATTTGAAACCGTAGGTCGCAAGCCCGCCGATAAAGCCGCCGATTGTTAAAATAACAAGAATCGTTCGGCCGGGACGGTACCAGTTGTTTTTTGACGCCGCCAAAACATAAGCCCAAAAGGCAAGACACCAGATGACGATCCAGGACGGCAACCTGAATAAATGGGGTGAAACAGCAAGCAGTATGGCTCCCAGGATAGGCAAGAGATGTTTTTTGTTGGTAGCTTTCATAAAACAGTACAGTGTCTTAAGTATTTGTAATCGTTTCCGGCATTGCGTATAATGCCAAAGCCTTTAAACACTTTTGGCGATGAGCCTCGCCTCGATTCGGATCAATTACTTTACCGGGAAGTTTCAAACCGAAGACTAAATTGTGGCTACAGGCCTGCAAGATCATATCACACAGCCGGGACAGCTTGCGTTCCGTATTCGGTTCAAGGAGGGCGTCGAAGTCCAACATGGCCGTCGATCCGGCCTGGGCTACGAACATCTTGGTAAAAAGACCCTGACCCCGCGAAAGAGCCTTCCAGGCAATATGCCCGAGAGGGTCACCCTGCTGATAGGTCTTAAGCCCCTTAAAATCTTCCGCACCGGGTATGTCACGGCCCTCGTCACCATTGACTGCGCCGGCATCATCTGCCGTCGTCAGCGGGCCGGGCAGCGGCCTGGGGTAAACCAGACATTTGGCGTCAAGACGGATGGTGGACCAGGCGCGAAAAAGCCCTAAGGGATATTGGGTGGCGATCAAAAGAGAGCCGGGCCTGAATATTCCTCTTTGATTGGCTGCAACCGGGATTCGAATCCAGTTATCCTTATTCGCATCAAAATCTTTTATTATTTTTTCTGCATTTGGCAATGAAATAGCAACGGCCGCACGCTCCGGCTCTTTTATGCGAATACTGAATTTGAAACCGGCCCGGTCACCGGCAAACACCGGTTGAGCCGCAACGGTCAATATTTGAATACCCAAAAGGTTCCTGTAAGAATGAAAAATAGAAACAAAAGCCATGCCGCCCAGCAAAAAAGTGAGCAAAAAACCAAGGTTATTTTTGTAGTTGACTGACCCTATGAGCATCGCCAAAAGGATAAGAATAAACACCCAGCCGTGTCGGGTCGGTAGAATATAGATCCTTTTTCGGCTTAATGTCAGAGGAAGAGTGGTAAACGGTTTTGAAGTGGAGCCTTTGTTGAATGGTTTAAAGCTTAAAAGTTTCATTTCTTTAAGGAATTGGGACTTCCATCAGCAGATTTTCAAGCCTGTCCCGGGAAAGTTCGGCCCGATCGTCATGGGAACGAAGTCTGTGTCCCACGACCCAGAACATGACCTTCTGCAAATCTTCGGGCAGTACGTGGTCCCTGCCTTGCAGAAAGGCGTGGGACTTGGCCGCCCGTAAAAAAGCGAGGCCGGCCCTTGGGGAAAGTCCGGCAGAAAAATGGGGAGCGTTGCGAGTAAAATCTAAAAGGTCCTGAACGTATTCCAAAAGTGCGTCTGAAGTATGTACTTTGGCAATCTGTTTTTGAATCAACAATACTTCCCCGGGTGTTAAGCATGGTTCTGTGCTAAATAGAGTGCTTTTAACTTCACCCTGTTTTAACAGCTTTTGTTCGGCACTTCGGTTTGGATACCCGAGATTTATGCGCATAAGGAAGCGGTCAAGCTGTGACTCGGGGAGCGAAAATGTCCCGAATTGTTCCATTGGATTTTGGGTAGCAATAATAAAGAAAGGTTTATCCAAAGGACGGGTCTTGCCTTCCACGGTTACCTGACGCTCCTCCATAGCTTCCAGCAGAGCGCTCTGGGTTTTTGGTGTTGCCCGGTTGATTTCATCTGCAAGCAGAATTTGAGTGAAGACTGGCCCCGGATGAAATACAAAGCTACTGGTTTTACGTTCAAATACGGAGACCCCCAGTATATCGCCGGGGAGCATATCGCTGGTACACTGGATGCGCCGGAAGTTCAAACCCAGGCATCTTGATAAAACTTTGGCCAGGGTGGTCTTGCCGATACCGGGCAGATCTTCGATCAGAAGATGTCCTCCGGCGAACAGGCAGGTCAAAGCCAGCTTGATCTGCTCCCGCTTCCCAAGTATAACCTTGCCGATCTGTTCAACCATATTCTGAAATTTAACATCCATTGTATATGCAACCTCCAGATTAATATTGGCATGATAATACGCAATCGATTGTGTGTCAATTTTCAGAAGTCTGTAATGCTTCTGCCTTGTTACAGTCTACCAGACTGTATTTATTAAATAATTATAGTCTTATTCAAGACGGCATAGGTGCTTGTTGAAAAATGAGGACTAAAGATTTTTGTGAAAAAGCCGATAATACATCTAAATGCTTCTGGGATGCGCGTGCATCTTTTCTGCCGGTCATCTTCAAACACAATAAAAATAGCTTTTAAAACTGGATGTGCACCGGGAGTTAATAACGGCATCAGAAGAAGTCATTAACAATAAAAATCGTTCAGGATTGGAAAATCACACCCTGAACGATTTTTTTTTGGCCAAAGAAAGGGTGGCCCATGGGGGATGAGCCACCCTCAGGGGTAAGTTAAAGGTTAAGCTGTAAAATTAATCTGCCAACAGCGGGAATGCGTTTACTTAAACGTAAACCATTCCCATTTTACCTTTCGGCAGCGCTGCTAAAATTTAAGCTAATGCCACTTTGTAGTATGTCAAGCTATAAAATCGCTCTGCGATTTTTTGTTACATCCGCTGACGCTTGACATACAATGACCTGAAAACATATGCTGTTGCCCTGATTGAACTAAAACTCCATTAGTGTCCATCCATGTAATTCAAAATGGACACTATGGGTTTCCAATTAGGTGAAAGATAACAATGGAGGGTTGATGATCATAAAATCAGAGGAGATTAACGATATTTTTACGCCGGATGTTTTGCAACAGTTGTTTCCGGAAGATCGTACGGATCAATTTTTTGACGCCCTTTACGGTGATGCAGCTGAAGGTACTTACGATATCAGCCTTAAATTCAAAAGCCACAGGCCAAACCGGCTTGAGTTTGAACTGCACCTCTTACAGCGTCCCGGCAAATGCCTCCAATGCAGTCTCACCTATGGCCTTCCGCAAGTATTTTCACGCCATCCGGTAATCGATATCAACGGCCTGGTCGGTAAAATTGATCAGCTGCTTGATGCACGTGCCCAATGTGACGGCTGGCAAATCGGCAGCACCCGGGAAAAATCAGATGAACTTCATACTATCCCCCTGACTATCCTACTCAGGGATTGACAGTAGCTTGAACTATTGCGAGCCCTTAATAACCCGCCAGAGGCGGACAAGCGCAGCTCGAAGATCCCGCTAAAAGCGGGGAGATGAAAGCCTCCGGCTCGTGCAAGATTCAGGTAACAGATCAAGCGATACGCACCCGCCAGCCAAACGGGTCTTCTTTGCGCCCGTATTGAATCCCGGTAATTTCGTCATAGAGTTTTCGGGACAAATCGCCGGTCTGGCCGCCTGCTATTTGCAAAACGTTTTCTTTGTAACAAATCTCGCCCACAGGAGAAATTACGGCGGCGGTGCCGGTAGCGAACATTTCCTTTAAAGATCCGTTTTGGGCTCCATCGGCAACCTCTTGGATAGTGATGAGGCGCTCTGAGACATTTAGTCCCCAGTGTCGGGCGATCTGAAGCACTGAATCTCTGGTAACACCCGGCAGAATGGTACCGCCTAAAGGCGGCGTGACCAGTTCGTCGTTGATAACAAAGAAGATGTTGCTGGTGCCGACTTCCTCCACGTACTTAAGTTCTTTGGCATCTATCCACAGAACCTGAGTGTAACCTTGCTCGGCGGCCTGCATTGAAGCCAAAAGCGTAGGTCCGTAGTTGCCGGATGTTTTCGCTTCTCCAGCCCCCCCTCTGGCGGCGCGAACGTATTCGTCGGAAACAAAAATCTTGGTGGGACTGAACCCTTCCGGGTAGTAAGCTCCCACCGGCCCGAGAATGATGTAGAACAGGTATTGATCCGCAGGTCGTACACCCAGCGCAGGCTCGTTGGCAATCATTGTGGGCCTGACATAAAGGGACGTGCCCTCCGACTTTGGTATCCATTCACGTTCAAGTAAAATTAATTCCTTTAAGGCCTGCAGAACAAAAGCGGCATCCATTTCCGGCATGACCATTCTGCGGGCGGAAGCGTTCATGCGTTCAATATTTTTATCGGGTCGAAACAGCCCGATACCGCCGTCTTGTAAATGATATGCTTTTAGGCCTTCAAACACTTCCTGATTATAATGCAGTACCATGGCGGCCGGATCGAGCGACAGGTCTCCATAGGGTTCAATGCGCGGATCGTGCCACCCTTTTTCCCTGGTAAAATCCATAAGAAACATATGTTCTGTGGTGTACTTCCCGAAACCCAGCTCAGAATCTTTGGGACGATCTTTTTGGCCAATCTTTGTAGATTTGTTCACTCTGATTTCCATATTACAATTCCTTGTTGTTTATCTATTGGGCTTTACCAGATTCCTTTTTTGTCTGTCAATGGTGTTCTGATAATCGGATGTTATTTTAGTACTTTTTTAATGCGGAACTGGATATAGACATCACGCAGGGCGACATAAGGATCGATGGCTGCCTTTTTGAGGGCTTCGTAATCGCCGATTCGATAAGAGGTCTGATTCACTTTATCAAAACTCCAAACGGCCCAGGACGCTTCCTTAGGATCAATGTAGTTGACGGGATTCAAGAACCAGTCTCCCACCCGGCCGAACGTATCGCGTATAGTAGACGGACCGAGAACGGGCCACACTATATAAAAACCGTTGCCAATACCGTATTTGCCCAGGGTTTGGCCCAGATCCTCTTCATCAGGACGGATCAACCTGGGATCATTATCAGCCGGGCTCATCAATCCCAGAACACCTACAGTAGTGTTCATGACAAACCTTGTAAACTCTATTCCGGCAGCCTGCCCTTTGCCCTGAAGAGCGCAGTTGACCAGCCGCACGGGAGTTGTAAGGTTGCGGAAGAAATTTTTGACACCGGTTCTGAAAAAATCCGGAGTCACGGCCTTGTACCCCTTGGCCAGGGGCTTAAGTACCCAGAAATAAAGCTTGTCATTGAAATGAAACATGGCCCTGTTCCACATCGAAAGCGGGTCTGCTATCTGAGCCTGCTCTTCTTCAAACTCATCGCCAAAAAAATCATCATCCAAATCTTGCATGCCGCTGTCTGCTGAGGCCGGTTCCGGATTAGCTGTATGCACTTCCCCCTTCTGGGAAAGTTGCAAGTTTTGTGATGCTGCTTGGGGAGAAGCCGCAGGCTTGTGCGCGCATCCGGCCGACAAAAAGGCGGTAATCGACAAAAGCAGTAGTAGACCGTTTAGATGTTTTTTGCTCATATGCTCTGACCTCCGCTGTTTTCGAGGCCAAACGGCTTAAAAACAACAATCAGTTGAGGGAGCAGCGTCAAGGCGGCGATCAAGGCGATAAACATAGCCAGTCCGGTCAGCAGCCCGAAATAAATGCTGGGAATAAAACTGGACAGAATCAAAATTGAAAAACCGATAATAATCGTTGTTGAAGTATAGTACATGGCGTGGCCGATGCTTCCATGGCAGCGATGCATTGTATTAATATAATTTCGATCAATGCTAAACTCATGTTTGAATCTGTGGATGTAGTGAATAGTGTTATCAACGGCAATCCCCAGGCTGATGGCCGCAATGGTAATGGTCATCATATCTAAGGGGATCCCTATCCAGCCCATGACTCCTAGAACAGCCGCAACGGAAAGCAGGTTGGGAGTCAAGGCGATCAAAGATATTTTCAAAGATTTGAAAAGAATCAGAAACATGCTCATCAGCGCCAGTAGGACGAATCCCAAAGTAAGAATCTGTGATTGAAACAGACTTTGCAGCATATTATTGTATAACACCAGCATTCCGCTTAATCTGAAATGCTCCGGCTTCATGCCCAGTTTGCCGGTCATTTCACGGCGGATCTTTAGCAACAGTTTGTTGCGCTGCAGTGATGGTTCCGAGTCTCTGACACGAACCAAGAAGCGCACCTGATTATGCTCTACAGACACAAACGGGTTTAAGGATTTTTTGAATTTTTCCGGAATTTCACTATACAAAAGGGCCAGTTTAAAATTGTCCAAAGGTTCGCCGTTATTTAAATCTTCAGCGATCTTCAGCAGAGTTGCCAGCGATACGATTTTACCGGTTTCCGGCAGACTCTCAAGGTATTGATGAACTTTCTTAACAACTGCCATTTTATCAGAAGTAAACCAGTATTTATCCTGGTCTTCGGTTTCGTCGAACTCATCAAACTCGTCGAACTTATCGTCGCTATCCTGGTCAGCTTCAAGAGCAGCTGTACTAGAGGATGTTGCGGGTTCAACCAGATCTACAGTAACGTTCATTGAGGTGGTACCGCCCAGTTTCTGATCAATAACCTTCATGCCCTGATAGATTTCGGTGGTATCTTTAAAGTAATCAATAAAGCTGTTTTCAACGACCAGCCTCGAGATGCCAACGGCGCTGATAATCAGGATGACGCCGCTAATTGCCAGGATTAAGTCGCCGCGAGTCTCGGTGAATCTAGCTAAAAACGATGTCAAGGCAAAGCGTTGGCTTCTTCCGGTCGGAGGAGTTCCTTTGTGCAGCAGCATCAATACGGCTGGAAAAAGCAGGAATGTAAGTATCAGAGAGACAATAATACCGCCAATCATCATCCAGCCGAAAGTGATGACCGGCAGAATGTCGCAGAGTAGTAATGACCCGAACCCGGCAATGGTGGTCAGCGCTGCGTACAGACAGGGTTTCAGCATCAACCGTACGGTATCGAGAACAAGCTTGCGCTGCTCGGTTTCAGGGTTGATGAAATGCAGCTCGCGGTACCGCACGATAAGATGGATCGTAATCGCCATAGTTATGATAAGCTGCAAAGATATAAAGTTCGAAGATATAACCGTGACTTCCCAGCCGAACAGCCCCAGCAGGCCCATCATGGAAATTGCGGAAAAGGCGCAGCAGAGCAGCGGCAGTAAGACCCAGCGAATTTTTAAAAAAATAATGCCTAAGGTAATGATTAGAAAAAACAAGACCCCCAGGCCGAAAACTTTCAGGTCGCTTTTGATAAAGCTGATCAAATCGTCGGCGATCATGCTGACACCACCCAGAAAAAGCTCGGCATCCTGTCGATACTTATCCATGATCCCGCGAATTTCCGTAATATCCTGATGCCGGTTCTGCTTCATCCGGTCCCGGTGCTTTAGCAACTTTGTAGAGACGTTTTTGAATTCAGCCGTATCTGCCGCAGAAAGCGTGCCGGTGGTTTGTTTTTCCCGCAAAACATTGCGCCGGGCCAATAAGTCACGGTAGATTTCATCGACCGGAAATTTAATCTGTAATGCTGTTGTTTTTAGGTCCGCGCTTACCAGAAGGTTTTGATACAGGGGGCTTTTGCTGATCTCGATCCTGGCCAGCTTTTTATCAACGGTCGGGGATTGGAGGGTCTGGATATTCTCGGTCAGTTCCTTAATCGGCACCGGCGGGCTTTTAAACAAAGGGACATCCAGAATCGAAATTACCTCGAAAACCCTTTCCAGCTGCAACAATTCATTTTTCAATCGTTCAAGATCGGCCAGCACTTTATTTGAAAACAAGTCGTCTTTGGGAGTATAAGCCAGCAGCAAAAAATCCTGCACTCCATAGCGTTTATCTATCAGGCGTGAATAGTGCAGATCGCGGTCATCTTCAATAATCAGCGTTTCCGCGGAGGCGTCAAGCCTGAAGTCCCTGGCTTTATAGCCAAAAAAAACAACCACTACCAGAATACAGCAAATAACAAGTTGCGGCCGTCTGAGGATAACTTTATCAAAAAACAGTTCCGGCAGTGCATTAAGCTTGGTCATATTTATTGTATACTATTGATTAATAAGACTATTTGCCCTTTGTTTTTCAAGTTTTTGAAGAAGATCGTCAATAGTTCCACTCCTCATATCATGGTAGAACTGAGACTGGTAGGTTCTGATAATGCTGGTACCCTTGATCTCGACATCGTAGATCTTCCAGTTGTTCTTTGAGTGATAAAGTTTGTAATCCATCGATATTCTTTCACCTTTCGAGATCAGTTCGGTCGGGATGAGAATTTTGCTTTTTCGCCGTCCCTGAATAGACGCTTTATAGACTATCTTTTCATCGGTATAAAGGTTCAGGGTTTCTGCATAAAAATCCTTCAAGCTTATTTTAAAAAGTTCAATGAATCTTTCTTTTTGCTCTTGGTCCAAACCAGCCCAGTACTTCTTTAAAGTCAGCCTGGCCATTATAGGAAAATCGAACATGGGTTCGATGAGCTCAACAACTATTTTGGTCTTTGCTTGTTGTTCAAGTTCTTTTTGCTGCAAAACCGCAAGGACGGCCTCAATCTTACTTTTTAAAAATACTTCGGCAGCACCTTGATTGTCTGCGGCGGCTTTCTGGGGCAGGACCGGCAAGCTTATCATAACATACAGCAAACTTTTTAAGATCAGTTCTTTGATTTTAATTCTCCTTATCATTTTAGTCTTATATAATCGCCTGGTGCTTTTATATAAAGAATCTATTACCTGATGTTATCCCGGCCTCTATGGCATTGCAGTTTTTTCTCAAGCAACGGAAACCGAGTTGATTGCATGATAGGGTACCAAAGTGAGGACGCCGGACTGTTCTGCAATAATTAACTCGTACCCGGCCTCACTTTGTTCAAGCTGCAATATTCTGCCTTCAAGGGTTCGATTGTTATTCAATTCTATACGAATGTTGATATTTTCTGTTATGATATTTTGAAAATTCAGTTTCTCGGCTCCTGTTGCTTCGATCCCCCAGCGAATTGCATCCCGGTAAGCATCGTTAGTCATCCTGAGACGGCTTATAATGGTGCCAAGCAGGTTATTATAAAGTTTTGTTCCCGTTAAAGGATGTTCCTCGATAAATGCATCAAAATCTTCACGTTTCAAGCTCAAAAGGGCGGAGTCTTTTTCCGCAAAAGCAGAAGCTGACCTTTCTTTACCATCTACAAAACCGAACTCTCCAAATACCAGCCCTTCGGTAGCGACAAACAGCGTCTTTTCATAGTCGTTAATAATGAGCTTTTTCAAGGAAACAGTTCCTTTCTCAACTATGTAAAGCGTATCGTCGATGTCATTTTCCTTGAAAATATATTCTCCGGATGTAACATTAACTTTTTTGAATTTTTCCGTAACGAGTTTTTCTTCATCCTCAGACATCCGGTCAAAAAGGTTGTCCTTTTCAAAATGCTCTAATTCGTTCATGATTTGATTCCTCCCATCCAATATAATGTCTTGGCATTTCTATCCCGCCAAGACGATATAATCAAATTATTTTTTAGCAACATTTTCTGTCGAGTCACTGGAATAATGCCTTTAAACCCATCATTCCACAATTCCGGCATTCCAATTGTGAGCACTTCATTCTTCAGCATAAACTCAGCGAACTAACTTGAATGATATCTTATTTACAGTTTTACATTATTTTAATACATTAAAAAAATAAATGTAACTAAAAAATCCAAATTTAAAAGGTCTGTCAACCGTACAAACAGTCAACCATACCCGTCTCGGCAAGTCAAACCCCTGTCAATTTTTGTTAACTTTGCGATTTGGTGTTCTGTACGAAAAATTATGGTTAGCCCTTGTACCATAGTTTGTGATTTGATATGAATAAACGATGAACGAAGATCTGGCTGGAAAGGTACTGCGTTTTAGGTGGCTGATTTTTCTGATACTGGCATTGGCCTACTTTTTTGTTTATTTTCATCGCCTTTCGCTTTCCGTCGTCGCCGACGATCTGATCAAAGAGTTTCAAACTACCGCCAGCATGATGGGACTTTTGGGTTCCGTTTATTTTTACTGTTATGCCGCCATGCAGTTTCCGGCCGGACTCCTTTCAGACTCCCTGGGCCCCAGGAAATCGGTGACCTGTTTTTTGATCGTCGCGGCGGTGGGAAGTATTGTTTTCGGTTTTGCCCCGACAATCAAAGGCGCCTTTATCGGCAGAGTCTTGGTTGGTGTGGGAGTCTCCATGGTCTTTATCCCGACCATGAAAATTCTTTCCCAGTGGTTTCGCGCCCACGAGTTTGCCTCTATGACCGGGATTTTTAATGCCGTCGGAGGAATAGGTGTGCTGGCAGCCACCTGGTTTCTGGCTCTAATGACAGCATTGCTGGGGTGGCGGCTCTCCTTTGAACTTATCGGTGCCTGCACCTTCATCATCGTAGCTCTGGCCTGGCTTATAGTCCGGGACCGCCCTGCGGATAAAGGCTGGCCCACCCTGGCTGAAATCGACCGGGCAGATGAGGCCGCCTCGCATACCCCACATCAAATTCCTTTGCTTCAAGGTGCCAAACGGGTTGTCTCGGAAAAATACTTCTGGCCGGTGGCAATCTGGTTCTTTTTCGACTGCGGAATATTTTTCGGTTTCGGTGCCCTTTGGGGCGGACCTTATCTGATGCATGTCTACGGTATGACCAGGGCCCAGGCCGGAGCCGTTCTCAGCATGATCGCCTGGGGAATGATCGTGGGCAGTCCCCCCCTTGGATATTTGTCAGACAAAGTTATGAAAAGCCGTAAAAAACCTTTCATTTTTTGTGCATTCCTGCTGGTCGTTGATCTTGCATTCCTCTACTTGTTTCCTGCCGACAATTCCCGTATAGTTTTGAGCATTTTCTTTTTTATCTTCTCCATATGTGCATCATCGGTTGTTATCTTCGGTTTTACCATGATCAAAGAGCTTTTTCCCGTAGAAATTGCCGGAACTTCAACCGGATTGGTAAATATTTTCCCTTTTTTAGGAGGGGCCGTGTTCATGCCGCTGCTGGGCCGGGTGCTGGATGCTTATCCTAAAACAACCGCAGGAGGATATTCCTTGGCATCTTACAAAATGCTACTTCTTGTACTGCTGGTAGCTTCAGTTGTATCGCTGATCTGCACACTCCTAATGAAAGAAACTTTCCCAGAATAAAATCGTGTTACGATTTTATGAAACTCCCGCAACACAGACTGCGGGATCAGATGACGAAAGGCACATTCTACTTAAAACTGTAGATAGAAACATCTTTCGAATCCTAAGACCCGGGGGCATCCTCGCCGTCTCCGATATTGTTTGGACTGAAGAAATCGATACTAATTTGCGCAAGCGTTTTCAGTCTTCTGGGGCTGGTTGCCTGGGAGGAGCCGTATCTGAAGAAAATCTCCGGCTGATTCTAAAAAAATCGACCTTTATAGATATTCAGGTGCTTGGACATTATTATCTCTCTATGGAAGAACTGGAAACCATAGCTTGTTATCCCGGAAAAGCTTTTGTTTTGCCTCCCAGTCAGGAAGATCTTCTTCTTTTGAAAGGAAGGGTGGCCGGCATTACGATTATAGCCAGGAGGCCACCCATAAACTGCTGAATATAGAATTAGTGTCGGCGGGGCCGACATCAATTAGTTTCCATCCATAAATGGCTATTTTTCCGATGAGCGGCGTTCTCCGCGGGTTTCCGCCCTCGACGTACTAAAGTACGCCTCGGGCGAAAACCCTTGTGCGGCCTTGCTCATCGAAAAAATATCTCATTTATGAATTGGAAACTGCTTAGTGCTCAAATTTATTTATGGATGGACACTAACTAGCCGATCCTACCGAGAAACGTATGCCAGATACCGTCTTGTTCCCATTTTTTTATGATTTGGAAAGGATGCCGGGATAACTTGTAGGCAATATCTCTTGCCTGGGTGCGCAAGAGCCCGGACAGAATAAACCACTTTTTATCAAGAAAACCTTGAGCTTCTACCAGTTGCTTCATAACATCATAGTGAATATTTGCTATCACAAGATCGTAAGGTGAGTCAATAAAATCCTCAGCAAGTCCTTGGATAACCAGAACCGTGTCCTGCATCCTGTTCAGGCGTACATTTTTCAAGGCAGTATTGGCCGCCAGAAAATTCAGGTCAACAGCAAGGGTTTTGCTGCAACCCAGCCGGGATGCGGCCAGGGCCAGCAGACCGGTACCGGTTCCCAGATCAAGGGTCGTAGCAGGTGTTTCCAGGCCAAAGACCAGCTCAAGTGCTTCCAGGCAATGACAGGTTGTGGGGTGGGTTCCTGTTCCAAAAACGACTCCCGGGTCAAGAACAATGGGCAGCTCTTCTCGGCATAAGCTTATGTTTTCCCAGGGTATATGCCACGGAGGCGCTATATGGAAACGACCGGCTCTGAAAGGAGCTATCTTGCCCCCCTGCCACTGGTCGTAGGCCATCTTAAATTCGTCAAGAAGGATTAAATGCTGTTGAGAGTTAAGTGTTTTATTTACTTTGGCGCGGGCGGGTCTGGAAAAGAACAGAAAAGAAAACTCATCCTCATGCCAGCAGCCGATATAATCGGGGTCAAATAAATGCTGATCCGGCGACACACGGCCTTGAAGATAGTAAATGTAGAGGTCCTCGTAAGGGCTGGATGCATCCATTGCAGCGTTTACGCTTGATTAGGGAAGGATTTTGGCGAAGATATCAAATGCTGCCTGTACGGCCGGATTATCATCCGGAATTTCTATTGTTGGACGTCCGTTTAGATCATATTCGTAAACGGTGTCGTCTGCAGGGATCGTTCCGGCAAGTTCCAAATTTTCCTTGCTGATCATTTCCAAAACCACATCAGAAGGTGCTTCCCGGGTTTGGTTGATGACCAGGCAGCTCTTGCCGACACCGATATTCAGACTTTTGGCAAGTTGTTCGATTCTTAAGGCGGCCTGAAGTCCCCGCCGAGAAGTGTCCGCAACAATGAGAAGAATGTCAACATTGCTGGTGGTCAATCGGCTGATATGCTCCATTCCGGCTTCATTATCCATGACGATATAAGGGTAATTGCCGATAAGTTTATCCAGAAAGCCGACCAAAAGTGTATTTGCAGCACAATAGCAGCCCGAGCCCTCCGGCTGCCCCATAACAACAAGGTCATAGCCGTCATGTTCTACAATGGCCTGTTGAAGTTTCATATCCATAAAGACATCTTTGGTCATTCCGCTGGGAACTATCCCTTTTTTCATCTCCTCACGGGCATTTCCAAGCGTATCGAAAACTTCAAGGCCCAGAACCTCATTTAAATTTGCATTACAGTCGGCGTCAACAGCCAGTACCGGCGACTTGTCCATCTTCATCAGATATTTGATCAGCATACCCGCAACAGTGGTTTTTCCTGTACCGCCTTTCCCGGCCAGTGCAATTGAAATCGGCATATTTCAAATTCCTTTCGTAAATGAATTCGTTAAAAGTAGTACACAAAATAGGGCAGCATCGCCAGACAGTCAAGTCTCTTTTACACCAATTGAGTAAACCTCAAGGGGTGGCTGCGTGTGGTGCGCCTGTTTGTTGCGCGTTTAGTGATGGACAGAATTGGTGCTTACAGGGCGGTAAACGTTAGAAGTTGCGTAAGTATTTCAAACTTCTTGCAATATTTCTATGCTTATGATAAGTAAATAAAGATTTTTTGTTAGGGGACCTTATATTTTGATTGTTTGGTAAAAAGTCAGAAGATGCTCTTATTACGAGAAGGAGTAACATAATGGACTTCGAACTCACAAAGTCGCAAAAAGAAATTCAGAAAGCCGCCAGGGACTTTGCCAAGGGTGAATTTGATAAAGAACTTGCGCTTGAACTTGATCGAAAACACGAATTTCCGACAAAAATTTGGCAAAAAGCAGCCGACCTTGGGTTTATCTGCATGCATTTTCCTGAGAAATATTCCGGACAAGGGCTCGGAGTTCTGGAGAATATCCTTGTCGCCGAAGAGTTCTGCAGAAGAGATTCCTCTATCGGCAGTGCCTTGATACTGGCCAACTTTGCATCTGAATGCATTTTGCATTTTGGCAGTGACGAACTCAAAGAAAAATTTCTGCCGCCGGTCGCAGAAGGCCAAATGCTTTCTGCCGGGGCTTTTACAGAACCTGATCATGGCTCAGATATTACTTTCATGGATACAGGTGCGGAAAAAGACGGGGACCACTGGGTCATTAACGGTTCCAAAATATTCATTACCAACGGCGATCGGGCCGGCTTTTTTTGTGTTCTCTGCCAGACCGATCCTCACAGCAAGCCGACTTACCGGGGCATCAGCATGATTCTGGTAGAGGCGGACCGCAAAGGGGTTTCAGCCACAGATGTCGGACAAAAGATGGGTATCCATATGATGTCTACGTCGGAGGTCGTTTTTAAAGATGTCCGTGTTCCGGCCGCAAATTTGATAGGTGAAGAGGGGAAGGGCTTTTATCAGGTGCTGGAATTTTTTGATGAAAGCCGGATATTGATTGCGGCCCAGGCCCTTGGAATTGCTCAGGGAGCTTTTGATCGAGCACTGGCATATGTCAAACAAAGGGAACAGTTCGGCAAAAAGATTGCTCAGTTCCAGGTCACCCAGCACAAGCTTGCTGATATGGCCACGAAAATCGAACTTGCCAGACTCATCACCTATAAGGCCGCCTGGAACTTTGACCAGGGGCGCATCGATCCCAAACTGACCTCTATGGCCAAAATGTATGCTGCCCGGACCGCTGTGGAAGTCGCCGACGAGGCCATCCAACTGCTGGGAGGATATGGATACATGGCCGAGTATGAAGTCGAGCGCTTCTACCGCGACGCTAAAATTACGGAAATCTACGAAGGTACCAAAGAGATTCAGAAGAATACCATTGCCAGTGCTGTTATAGGTAAGCTAAAATAGTTTCCATCCATAAATGGTTATTTTTCCGATGAGCGGCGTTCTCCGCGGGTTTCCGCCCTCGACGTACTAAAGTACGCCTCGGGCGAAAACCCTTGTGCGGCCTTGCTCATCGAAAAAATTCCTCATTTATGAATTGGAAACTGCATAGTGCTCAAATGTATTTATTGTATGAATAAAAGGAGGCTGTGATGTTCAATATTATTAAAAAGTCCCTGTTGACCGGCATCGGCCTGGCCCTGATTGCAAAGGATGAGGTTGAAGACCTGGCCAGGGAACTGGCTCAAAAAGGCCATATGTCTGAAAAAGAAGGGGGTAAGTTCATTAAGGATCTTCAGGAACGGTACGACGAGACCCAAAAGAAACTCGAAGAAAAGGTTGAAACGGCCGTTAAAGAATTTATGAAGCGGGCGGATGTCGTCACCACCGATGAATTAAAAGGGCTGAAAAAGGAGATCAGGGATCTAAAAAAAGCTATTAGTGTGAGGCCCGAGGCTTAGACCTCTAAATAGTGTCCGTCCATAAATGGTCTTTTTGCCCAATCTCTGCGTTATGCTCAAAAAATAATCCTCGGAATATCAACTATATGCCTGTGGTTATTTTTTTCGCATGCCTTGATCTTGAACAAAAATCCTCATTTATGGATGGACACTAAATAGTAAATTTGGTGACGTGTTTTATCACAGGACAACCATAGATTCACCCTCAAAATATGCTTAGTATACGAAAAATAGGTGTTGTAGGCCGGACCTACCGCCATTTGAACCGCTATCGCCAGATTCTGGCTATTTTTTTCAAGTATGGTTTTGGAGATCTGATCGAGCTTTTAAAGATCGATCAGTACATTGAAGTCGGCCTTCAGTTGATTTCCAGCAAACGGCGCGATCGGATTGAAAAGTTGTCCAGGGCGCAAAGAGTCCGAATGGCTATTGAAGAACTGGGGCCTACTTATATCAAGCTGGGGCAGATACTTTCAACGCGTCCTGACCTGGTTCCGGCTCAATTCATCGAGGAGTTTGCCAAACTCCAGGATAATGTTCCACCTTTTGGTTTCAGCCAAGTCAGCAGGATCATCGAAGCTGAGTTTGGCGCTCCCCTGAAAGAGATTTTTGAATATTTTGATGAGAACTCTTTTGCTTCCGCATCCATCGGCCAGGTGCACAGGGCCAGATTGGCTGACGGTGAAACCGTAGCGGTCAAGGTGCAACGTCCCGGCATCAAGAAGATCATAGAAGTAGATCTTGAGATTATGCTCCATCTGGCAACCTTGATGGAACGTAATATCGAGGAGATGTCGCTCTACCGTCCTGTGAAAATTGTTGAGGAATTTGCCAGGACGCTTGAAAAGGAAGTCGATTATACCATTGAAGCGACAAGCTTGGAGCGGTTTGGGCGGAATTTTTTAGCCGATCCCAGCATATACGTTCCAAAGGTCTTCAGGGATACAAGTTCCGAGCGGGTGCTTACAATGGAGTTTGTGGAAGGTATCAAAATCTCCGACATTGACCGTATCGATAAGGCCGGATATGACCGGGAGCTGATTACCGTTCGCGGGGCTGTTTTTTTCTTGAAGCAGGTATTTGAGCACGGCTTTTTCCATGCAGATCCTCATCCGGGTAATATTTTCGTCCTGCCGGACAACGTGATTTGCTTGCTGGACTTCGGCATGACGGATTCTATCGACCGGCAGACCAGGGAGGAATTTGTCGATCTTATCGACAGCGTGGTTCATCAGCACGAATCACGGGCGGCCCAGGCGCTCCTCAAGCTGACCAGCTGGGATCATGAACCGGATATTCGCCTTCTGGAAAAAGATGTGGCCGATTTCATGGGACAGCATCTTTACAAGCCCCTTAAGGATATTGAAATAGGTAAACTGCTCAACCGCTTGCTGGAACTGGTTTCCCGTCATCGCCTCATCGTCCCGCCGGACATTTTCCTGATGATGAAAGCGCTGACCACTATTGAGGGGGTTGCCCTCATGCTCAACCCGGATTTCGATATGGTTAAGCAAACCGCTCCGTTTATCGAACAGGTAAAGTTAGCCAGGTTTTATCCGGGCAGGATTGCCGGCGACATTATCAAGCTGGGATCTGATATGCTGCAATTTGCGAATCGGTTTCCCAAAGATATGCTTGAGATCATGCGCCTGATCCGTCAGCAAAAATTGTCAGTGCAGATGGAGCACAAAGGTCTTGAGACCATGCTGGCAACCTATGACCAGATCAGCAACCGCATATCTTTTTCCATCATTATCGCCGCGCTGATCATCGGTTCGGCCCTGATCGTTATCTCCGCGATTCCGCCTTTATTTTATGGAATATCTCTAATCGGAATTATCGGGTTTTTGGCCGCCGCCATCATGGGAGTATGGCTGCTGGTCGCTATTTTAAGAAAAGGAAGGCTGTAAACCTTTAAATTTGAATTCCCCGCAGCTCGTCGCAGAGCGTAAAATGGGATCATTATGTTGCCAGTTTAGTTATGTTGTGAGTTTTGGATATACTTCTCTTTAAATATCAAAAATATATTTTCTTTGAATTTAATTCTTATACTTGAGTTGTCATCAGAATACAAAAGAAATTTTACGACAATTAGTAAGAACAATTAGCCCCTCAGTTTTATCCTCCCCCCCATATCTTAATCTTTTTACTTCCTTCTCAGATATCATTCTTCTGCAATAATCCAAACATACATTTTTATAAGAGACTCAATATCTGGTAGGTTAATAGGTTTTCTCGAAGGATCGTTTGCTATGGCTTGAACTTTTAATCCGATTAGGTCTTCATTTTTTCCAACCTGTTTCTAAAAAGTAGCGAATAAAACTGTCTCTATCTGTTCCACTACCTTGAAATGCCTGTCTCTGGTCAGCAGAGTCCCTCCGACTTCCATACAGGATGCCGCAATCCATACATCATTGATTGGTATTTTGGCGCCTTTCTTTTGCAACGATAGATAGATAATGGCGTATTTTCTGGCAACATCTGCATTAACATCAATGATTTCTACTCTCAACCGGCTGATAAACTGCTGTAATTTCCTTTCGTTTAATTGCTGCCGGCTACTTTTCATAAATCCGAAATTAAGTTCTCCCAGAACCACGGAGGGCAAATATAGGTGCCGGCCATGGGTAGCCATAAAGTCTATTGTTTCAGGCAGTCCCTCAGCATAGTCGCTGTAGGCATTAGTGTCCAGTACAAGTTTCAATCCCAATCCCCTTCATTAACTTGGTTGAAAACCGCGGTTGCTTTTCTCAGTTCCTCAGCTTCATCATGGGACAACCAGCCTGCAAACTCTCGAATCATCTGTTCCCTGTTTTTCACCAAACCCAATTTTTCATCCACGGCCTCGAGGATATATGCCGACTTGGTTTTTCCTGCTCTTTTAGCGGCCTTTTTGATCATCTCTTCTTTTTTGGGGGGCATTCTCAAACTCAAAGGCATCGGATCACACCTCCTTGTATCGCTATTTTATAAATTGTATTACAATGAGGAGGGATTGTCAATCGGTTAAACAAATCGTTTTCCGCGGTCCAGGGTGCGGTACTGGATCGCTTCTGAGATGTGATCTACCTGGATGTCAGGTTCGCCTTCAAGATCGGCGATGGTGCGGGAAATTTTCAGGATGCGATTGTAGGCCCGGGCGGACAGGCCGAGTTTGTCGATGGCGCTTTCAATCTGTCAAGATCAAATGGTGAACTTTGCTCAAAATAGCCGTGATTTTGAACTGCAACAGCGAGCGCATTCCCCGCAGCTTGACTTCGACAAGCTCAGTCGAGTCGCTGCGGGGTTAGCGAGCGAATATTGAAACAGCAGAATTCCTTACAGTCGAAGCTCCCTGCAGCTTTCTGCAGGGAGTTTCAAATGTTTCATAAAAAGAGGCGGTTGACGATCCGGCTCGCTTCTGATACCTAAGTCTCAATTGCTGTCGATGTCGATAGGCTTCCATATATTACGATTGCCTGAGTCCAATACACAATTAGAATCTTTCAATATATACTCTTGTAAAAAACAGGTTCTTGGCAAGTCAACATTAGCGAGCAGCGCCATGGCAAAAGCGAAAACTACCCGGCGTAAAAAGAAGATAACCGGCAAACTGAGGATCGGTGATGACTGGAACGCCATCACGATTATTGCCCTGTCACAGACCAATCCTCTGAAGGCTGTTGCTGAATTTGTCGAGAACAGCATTGATGCGCAGGCGCATAACGTGACGATCGTACGAGGGAGAGAGGGCGGCCAGCCCTATCTTCGAATTACCGACGACGGGGACGGTATTATGCGCGATGACCAAGGCGTTCCAAACTTCAAATTCGTGGCTACACACATTTGTGACTCGATAAAAAAACGGCTGAAGGCCGAGGGAGCGGAAGGCATTCAAGGAGAGTTTGGAATCGGCCTGATGAGCTTCTGGATCGTGGGTGAAGAACTGTCGATCTCAACTGCAGGCGTTGACGGCAAAATGTACGAAATGCGTATGGCCAAGGGCAATCCCAGCTACCGAGTACTGCAGAGAAGAACGCTATTTCCGGAGAGAGGAACTGAATTGAAGATCAAACCGCTGCTGTCCGGTATTCGCCAATTGAGTGGAGAGAAGATCCAGTGGTTTCTCGCATCGGAACTGCGGGACCGGATCCGGAACTCCGGAGTCCAGATCCGAGTAATCGACCGCCAGGCGCGCAAAGAGTACAAGGTTGAGCCCCGTCAATTCACGGGGAGACTTCTGCACCAACTGCCCGAGGCCAAGTGCGATCACGGTGATATCTACCTCGAGCTCTATTTGGCTGAGCCTGGAACTGAAAACCGCGTAGGCCTCTATCGCGCAGGAACCCGCGTACTGGAGAACATCCTGGACTTTGAGGCCTTTCAGCAGACACCTTGGAACGAAGGTTATCTTCAGGGAATCGTGGAGGCGCCGTTTCTACATTTGACTCCCGGGACGCGCAGCGCAATTATTCGCGACGATACCTTTGTCGATTTGTGCCGTTCACTTGAACCGGTTGAAGAGGTCTTGAGCCGGATTATCGTTGCGCAGAAAAAAGCCGAAGAGGAACAGGCCAGCAAGCGCATTCTGCGTTCCGTACAAAGAGCGCTGCGAGAAGCCTTGCTAAATCTTCCGGAAGAGGAGTACGATTGGTTCGACATTCATGCCGACATGCAAGCAGGAAGAGTTTCGAAGAAACGTAAAAAGCCGTCCGCGCCTGCATTGCTGATAGGAAAAGAAGAAGCGTCGGGATCTGAGCCGGCAGATGATGATCCTCAGAAGAAGTTTTTCGATTACGCCGGTCCCTTGCATAGCGTGCGGATTTCGCCGGCCTCCTGCGTTGTACCTGTAGGAAAATCAAAGAGCCTGCGCGCTTTGTCCCGCGATCGGTCCCACCGTCTTGTGGAAAAGGACTTGACGTTTTTGTGGCGGATTCTGGAGGGTGGAGGGCGTTTCGAAAACGGTGAAGGAGAAATCGCAGCTTTTATGGCCGGTTCCGATCCGGAACTGTGTCGTGTCGGCGTGACCGTCCGCCAAAGAGACATTGTATGCACCGCCGAGGCAATCATAACGGTAACGGACACCTTGATTCCCGAACCCAAGCAACCAGCAGGACCGCGCCAGGGACTGCCCGGCTACACGTTCAAATACGAGCCCGGTAAGTTGTGGAGATCTCAGTATTCGGAAGAACAGAACATAATCGTCATCAACAGCGGACACCGTGACTTCGTTTTTTCATCACGCAAAAAAGCGCTGAAACTTCGCTACATTTGCAGGCTCTTTGCCAAGGAACTCGTCTTGAAGAACTTTCACGGATACCCGTCCGAGCAACTCCTCGAACGCATGATCGAGCTTTCGCTCTACACCGAGGAGAACCTAAAGTAAAACCCAGGCTTCGACATGGCAATTAGACGCGTCTGTGTTGATTCTCGTCGTAAAACCCCACACAAGCAAACCAGATGAGTCAAGAGCGGACTTGACCCCTATGAGATATTTTTTACAGATGCGATAGATACCGTGTCGGGCAAACTGTTTTCCGTGTTTATTGATGAATAAACGGTGCTGATATAACTGTTTGTATGTCAACGGTATCAAACCTTGATTGTTGATTAATATATAAATATATTCAATCAATACAACTTGTTGGGCATAATAAGCAGGAAATCATTTTACACTTAAATTGCCGTTCAGAGCGTGATTTCATTTGTGGATTTTACTCTTTTTCTTTTCTTTTTTGAAGCTCCCTGCAGCAAGCTGCAGGGAATCTTCGACTGTAAGGAATTCTATCAATTTTTTGATTCGCTCGCTAACCCCGTAGCAAGCTACGGGGTTAGCGCTCGCTGTGCAGTTCAAGCCCTTCTACAAAAACCAAACTGCTCGAGATCCTTGCAAGGGAAGCCAATTCGAAACAAGGGCATAAAATTGCGATGGATGTCATGCAAAGTGACTCATATCGCAACCAGCACTATGAACGAGTTGTTGAATATTTCAATGAGCTGTTAAAAGGTCTGGCCGAACAGAAAGGCTAAAGAAAACTACGGTAAAAATAAATAGAAACCATATCATCCAAGGTCACATCGAAAGGAAAGGTTGTGATTCCCAAAAGATTGAGGGATAAATACGGGATACACTCGGCCACATCGATTCGCTGGATCGAAATGAGCAAGGCATTTTAATGGTACCCGAGTCCGATGATCCGATTATAGCGGCCCGAGGGATGTTGAAGGGTTCTGGAATATTGAAAG
>JAQYVG010000600.1 GCA_030145595.1 Desulfobacterales bacterium
AAAGAACAGCAGAACAAGCTGGAGCATTACCTGCAAGTGCATACAGCAGAAAGGGTGTAATGAAAGAAAAAAAAGTAATAGTTCACCGCAGAGTCGCAGAGGACGCAAAGAATAATATTTATCTATTGCCGTTGACCCCGCTTGTAGCGGGACAGGGACGCCGGCAAGAGATAAGCTCTCAGCAGCTTGCGCTGTGGAAAAGCTATGCGAATTAATTTCATTATAAACAAGCAGATAACTCAGATGACATATTACCCGAAGGGTCGTGTCGTTTTGCTTTTCGGCGTCCCTGCCCCGTTAAATTCCGAAGGACCATTTAACCGGGGTCACGAAAAGCAAAAAAAAAGATAACTCTGCGTTCTTTGCGTCTTTGCGGTGAAATAATAAATTAAGAAAAAAAATAAAAAACATAAAATTCTCTTACCGGAGGGAAGAAAATGAACAAGAAGTTTTTTAAGAAAAAAGGGATCAGATATTTACTAACACTCATGATCTATTCCTTGATGTTTCCCGTAAATATCTTTGCCCTGCCGCAAGGAGGGCAGGTCGTTGGCGGGCAAGCCAATATATCTGTGCCCAACGACGTTCTCATGCAGATCAACCAGT
>JAQYVG010000601.1 GCA_030145595.1 Desulfobacterales bacterium
AGCATGGGCCCAAGAGCTGATAATGGCATTTAAATATGCGGGTAAGGTTGCCACTAAGGTTTTTCCTTCTCCCGTTCTCATTTCTGCAATTTTCCCACTATTTAGTACTAACCCTCCAATAAGCTGTACATCATAGTGACGTAAACCAAGTGTACGAACACTTGCTTCCCGAGTTAAAGCAAAAGCTTCAGCTGTTATATTTGTCAAATCAGAATTTGCCTGATACTGTTTCCGTAATTGACTAGATTTTAAACGAATTTCACTATCAGTTAATGTTTGAAATTTAGATTCTAATGAATTAATTTCAGTAACTAAAGTTTGATATTCATTTGCAATTGAATTTTTTTTAAATGGATTTTTTAGCATTTAGTATGAAAGTGTCTTTCTATACAATAATATTTACACGTTTATGACTTGCATCTTTATGATCAAACTTTACAATCCCGTCAGTTAAAGCATATAATGTAAAATCTTTTCCACATCCAATATTTAAACCCGGTTTAAATTTCATACCGCGTTGACGAATGATGATATTACCTGCTTTTACAGTTTGACCACCAAATTTTTTTACACCTAGTCGTTTCGAGTTTGAATCACGACCATTCT
>JAQYVG010000602.1 GCA_030145595.1 Desulfobacterales bacterium
TAAGAGTTATTGCTGCCACCAACACGAACCTGGACAAGGCAGTCAGCGAAGGTTCTTTCAGAGAAGACCTATACTATCGTCTGCATGTGGTCACCATTAGTCTGCCTCCTTTGAGAGAACGACGAAGTGATATTCCTCTTTTGGCTGAGCATTTCACACGGAAATACCAACCAGAATCTGACGGGAAAGCGCGGTTTATTAGCCCGGAGGCTATGGATGCTCTCATGGGGTACCACTGGCCCGGTAATGTGAGAGAACTTGAGAATACCATCAGGAGAGCTGTGATTACCGGAAAGGGAGATGGCATTGTGGTAGAGGACCTACCCGCTGGGATGCGAAGCCCTTTGCCTCCCTCAAAGAAGGAGGGCTCACTAGAAGAAATATCTCTCCAGCAGAAGGTGGACAGTTTTGAGAAGCAGTTAATAATTAACGCTTTGGAGAAGGTAAACTGGGTTCAAACTAAAGCCGCTCGCCTTCTGGGTACTACCCGCGGCATTCTCAGATACAAAATGAAGAAACACAATATAGAGAAACGGTACACTGAAGACTCCCTCCAAGGCCAACCCTCAGGGAATGAAACGGATGAGGATTAGAGTGTGTCGCT
>JAQYVG010000603.1 GCA_030145595.1 Desulfobacterales bacterium
ATACAGGTATGCGAATGTTCTTGGTGTTCCTTGCCTTCTCCTGCCTCACAACTCCCAGTCGTGGTTACACGAAAAACTCCCCAAATTGAAAATAGTCTCAAGTAGTTCTTTTAAAAAAGTTTTGAACCAGCAAGTAAATCCTACAAATATTGTAGCCTCAACACGCATCTTTCGTGCATTATTGAATTACAGCGTCTCGAACTGGCTTACAACAAATAGCCTCAAGTAGTGCTTTTAGTTTTCGAAATTTTCAGCATTTTTTTGTCCTTTCATTGATTCGAAAACCTGAACCTGCCCTCTCCCCTCCTTCTTTCCCTCTTCAATCTTTTTTGCAAAGGAAAGACATTCTCAAAAATCAACAATCAACAACAATCAACAATCAACAATCAACATTCACTTCATATTACATCAAGTTTATCATCTTTGCCAACAGATTATACTAGCACTACCGCAAGAACCTTTCACAAAGAAGCGACAATAGCTTTCAAGTGGCTTTCACGTTCTCATGAACAAAAAGACATTCTTTTCTACGCACACCCCCACACGTAAACGTTCATTCAACGAAGAACCATGATTGTGGTGTTTGTGGTGGACACCTCCC
>JAQYVG010000604.1 GCA_030145595.1 Desulfobacterales bacterium
GGAGCACTTCCGGGAAAAAGTTTGAATCTCTTAAAACAATATCAACATATTTGTCCAAGAACTGATCAGAGGTCAGGTTGAGCCGGTTTTTGAGCCGGACAACGTCGTAGGGGTACAAGAAAAGATTAAGATTCCGGCAGCATAAATTAAAGCAGGCAATTTGCGGATGACAATGAAATGAAAATTTGTCCCCGGCCGCAAGTCTCTTCCCGGGCAATTGGTCCAGATTGTCACTATCGATGTATTTCATGTTTTCACTCTTAGGTTTTAAGTTCCTGCACGGACAAGTCGGAACCCCAAAAATTATTTATCACGAAAGTACGAAATTTCGAAAACACGAAAAACATAGTTAAATTTCGTGCTTTCCTTCTTTCGCATGTCCCGAGGCATAGCCTGTTTTACCGGGGTGTTTTCGTGATTACTATAAAAAGTTTTGTCATAAAAAAGTACAAATTTTACAGCCAAGAAATTTAAAACGCGATGAATTCGGTCTTTTATTAACTCATCAAAAATACGAGCTTGATTATGGGCACTGGTATACGTGTATTTTTTGTTAATGAAGATGAGACTTTAAAGCGTATTCACCTGGCACGGTACGAA
>JAQYVG010000605.1 GCA_030145595.1 Desulfobacterales bacterium
ACTCGATGAGGTATGATTTTCAAAAATATACGCCGATTCATAAAAAAACGGCCTCGGTGAATACCAGAGGCCGTCGTCCATATTTTTCTGGTGCCGAAGGCGCAATTTACCTTTGGAATAACATACCGGATTTCAAATAGCAAAGATCAGGAGATTCTGGTTACTTGACTTTTAGATTGTTGACGACCCGGATGGTTCCTTCGGTGGTTTTGGCGATTTCAATTGCCCGCTTTTTCTGATACCGGGCGCCTACAACCCCGGTTAGGGTTACAATGCCCTTTTCCACATCCACATCAATGTTCAGCGAACGGATCTCAGGCTCGGCGATGAGCTTGGATTTGATTTTACTGCCGAGCCATTTATCATTCAAAGCCTCGTTCCAGCTTTTTTCACCGACCTGGAGGTTATTTTTAACTGATTTGACACCGGCTACGCTTCTGGCAATCTTGACCGCCCGTGTCGTCTCCTGGCGGGTTTTAACCACCCCGGTCAAGGTCACGTGACCATCGATGGTGTCGACATCAATTTGGCGGGCCTTGACTACGTGGTCTTTTATCATTTCGCTATTGATGCGGGTGGTGATGGTGGCATCATCCATC
>JAQYVG010000606.1 GCA_030145595.1 Desulfobacterales bacterium
GCTAATATCTTGGTTCCCCTAAGATTCTTCAAATACGCCTGCAAATCTTCAATATCTGATGGTACATCAATAGCCGTTATTTTGTTTGATTTCTTTGTCATTCGAGCAATAGCCATATTTTTAATGGACCAATCTATTGCTATGTAATGATCATAAATGGTATCCTGCATTTCGGTCTCCTTTCTTTGTGTTCGTTTTTCTGTTTCTGTTAAACGAATAACACAAATGAGGTATTACCTCAAAGGAGACCAACTTTCTCATTTTATCGTAGAGGCAAGCCTACGCCTCGGAGAGAAGCGGAGCCGGATGCCAGGGCGGGCTTGCCCGCCATTTTTCTTGTCCGCCATCTTTTTTATCTGCCGTTTTTCTGGCGGAGTGGCGGACTGGAGGGTTTATCCGCCATGCGTCTGGCGGACTTGACCCCATTCATATCTCATTTTTATTTCATCAAATAAATCAACAACGCATCCATTACTGCTACCTCAATGGCGAGAGTGCCGATTTCTCTGAAACCATTGCCATAGGGCTTTATCGTCTGCCATAATCATTTCTTTCTTGTTTAAGAGCTAAGAAGATGCTACGATTTTTTTCAACAACTG
>JAQYVG010000607.1 GCA_030145595.1 Desulfobacterales bacterium
ATGTTCCAGACGCCGGATAAAACAGGACAGCGGGTTGCATAGAAGATAGTCGTAATCAATGATTAGAATTTCGAGGATTCCAAGCAGCATTTTAAAATTGATGAATTCGTAAAAAGTCTTTGAAAAAGCGCCGGATTGCTAAAAAAAAGGCTCATATACAAGACGTAGCGGTTTTTCAGGGACGAGACTATACTTATAGTATGTCGAGTTCCTGAAAAACCGCTACAACGCAGTAGATGAGACTTTTTACGACGCCATCAATGGTTTAACTGCTTACAGCCTTTTTAATCGCCATAAGGCGGGTAAGGAGTTCTTCAAGGCCGTCAAGGCTTAATGAATTCGGTCCATCACAAAGGGCTTTATCAGGGTCTTTGTGAACCTCCATGAAAATTCCGTCAGCTCCTGCAGCAACCGCTGCTTTTGCAAGTACTGGAGCAAATTCCCTTTGTCCCCCGGAGCTTGCACCGGCTCCGCCTGGAAGCTGAATACTGTGCGTCGCGTCAAAAATTACAGGACCTGCGGTATCCTGCATTATCTTTATGCCACGAAAGTCGGCAACCAGGTTGTTGTATCCGAACATTACGCCTCTTTCTGTAATC
>JAQYVG010000608.1 GCA_030145595.1 Desulfobacterales bacterium
CCCATCTTGATGCAAAATAGCAAAAGTACCGACGCTCCAATTATTCACCGTTATAAAGGATAACAACCTAACGAAACTACCAACGTCCCCCATGCCCCGCTCCTATCAGGGAATTCCACCGGGGCCGAAGACCATTCCATTGGGGCTCCGAGCTCTAGGCTCTTTGCTCTATTTTCTCAGCTCTCTGTGCTTTTTAGATATGGAAGTTATCCATATAGCTTGCCCCGTTCAATTCACGCAGTGAGGAGTGTAACGCATTTAACTGGGGCGGTTCAAATGCTTTTGTGGCAAAACAATAAAAAACCGCAATGCACTAATTTCTTGACAAAATGTTTTGTTTAGCATTAGTATTTCGTTCATAACTGAACAGAGATTTTTGAAAAGAACTACCCTATGGATTTTTCCCAAAAAGACTTCCAGGTACTCAACACACTATCCAGCCAGGATGTTAGTACTCAACGTCAACTTGCCGAGCTGTCCGGTATCAGTCTGGGTCAGATAAACTACGCCCTCAAAAGCCTGATGAAAAAAGGGCTGGTCAAAATCGGAAACTTCCGCAAAAGTCGGCACAAGATTGGCTATTTTTATCTTTTGACG
>JAQYVG010000609.1 GCA_030145595.1 Desulfobacterales bacterium
CTTTTTCCAGTAGAATTTCGCCGATAAGGCGATGTTTAGATTGATATAGGTTTTCGTTGACTTGTATTATCAATGCTTCAACCAGCTGTTCGGGCGTGATAAATCCTTTTGTAACGGCTAAAGCGCCAATGCGTATGTCGAGCTTTTCTGCCGGCATTTTAATCTCCTTTATCATATATAAGCTTAAACCTATAACAGGCTTGGAGCCAAAATCAATACATTTTCATAAAATCGTAACACGATTTTATTTATTGACAAAAACCGATTTTGCAGGTATTTTATCGCGTACATCTGCTTCACCATAGCGAATGTCAACGGGTCTTCCTACGAGGAGGGCCTTCATGTTTGGCCTGAAAGGAATTCTACCCTCCATTCGCGGCTGCAATTTCCAAGAGAGAAAGTGTTTGCTTTGCCCTGATCAGTTTCTTATTCCTTTATGCCTCGATTCAAGGAGTTTCTGGCCCCTTATAGCCGTTGAAGCAGACTTTGCCGGCAGATATCATTGGTTTTGAAGGTTTTGTCCACGTCACCAAGTATGCCGGTAAAATTTGAGCTGCCGTAGCGTAGCGAAGATCCCGCTCAGCGGGGACGCAGAA
>JAQYVG010000060.1 GCA_030145595.1 Desulfobacterales bacterium
GGAGGGAAGGTTGTGTTTCAGGATGAGCACTTCGTTTGAGGATCGCTACACTTAAGGTTGGAGGTTAGCGCTTCGCGGTTAGAGGATAGAGGTTGGAGGCAAAAGAGTTTTTTGTTTTAACCTAAAGCGAAGCGCTCCTCAGACCTAATGCGTTTTACCGGTTGGAGGCAAAATATTAGTGACTATGTGTTTCCATTTGAAAAGCTTCAGGTATGGCAACTATCGGTTGATCTTGCGGAATTCGTTCTTGATCTGCTTGATAATTTCCCAAAGAACAGGTATTTTCGGTTGGTTGGTCAAATGGAAGCTGCTGTCACATCGCCAGCACAAAATACTGCTGAGGGAAAAGGTCGCCAGTATAAAAAAGAATTTATACAATTTCTTCACATTGCCCAAGGTTCCTTGTATGAAGTTGTAACGCTCAACGAAATTTTTCGAAGAAAAAAACTTTTTTCAGATGAAGAGTCAACCGAAATCAGAAAACGATGCGAACAAATCGATCGAAAACTAAATGGATTGATCAATTCACTCAGAGGGAATAAACGAAAATATTTTGCCGGCAAGTTGGAAGAATGAAGCGATTAAAGTTTGAGGTTTAAGGCCGTTGATTTTTTGCCTCCGACCTCCAACCTCCAACAATAATATGCCTATGCCAAACAACACTCCACACATACTGGTTGTAGACGATGAGCTGAGCATGCGAGAGTTGCTCGAAATTTTGCTCGCAGGGGAAGGTTATAAGGTAACTTGCGCCGAAAGCGGCCGCCAGGCAGTATCCATGGTAAAAAAAGCAGATTTTGATCTTTTGCTGTGCGATATCAGACTTGGTGATATTACCGGAATTGACGTGCTGCGGGCTTCAAAAAAGCGCAATCAAAATACCGTAGTCATCATGATATCCGCCTATGCAACCACCGAAACCGCGGTGGAAGCCATGAATGAAGGCGCTTATGACTATGTGCCCAAGCCCTTTGACAATGAAGAGCTTAAACAGACCATTGCAAAAGCGCTGCAATTGAGAACCCTGGAGCATGAAAAAGAGCTCCTTGATGATGAACTCAAGCAAACACTTCATTTTGGTACGATAGTGGGTAACAGCTCCGCCATGCTGAACGTCTACAATATGATCAGCCAGGTTGCCGAAACCCGGACAAACATCATGATTACCGGCGAAAGCGGAACCGGCAAGGAGTTGATCGCGCGTGCCATCCATGATCAGAGTGATCGGCGGGACAAACCTTTTATGGTTATCAACTGCGCCGGAATTCCCGAAACATTGATGGAAAGCGAACTTTTCGGTCACAAGCAGGGTGCTTTTACCGGTGCTGCCCAGGACAAAAAGGGGCTTTTTGAAATTGCCGACAAAGGTACGGTTTTTCTTGATGAAATCGGGGAGATCAGCCCCCCTATACAGGTCAAGCTGCTCAGGGCGGTCCAGGAGAGGGTTTTCAAGGCCGTGGGCGGCAACGAAGATATTGCCGTTGATATCCGTCTTATTTCCGCCACCAACAAGGAATTGGATCAGGAAGTCATTGCCGGACGATTCCGGGAAGATCTGTTTTATCGATTGAACGTGATCGAAATCAAGCTGCCGGCGCTGCGGGAAAGAAAAAGCGATCTGCGGCTTTTAGCCCAGCATTTTCTTGAAAAATATGCCCGTGAAATGGGCAAGGAGATTACCAAAATTTCATCTTACGCCATTGACCTTTTAAACAAATACGATTTTCCCGGCAATATCCGTGAGCTTGAAAACCTGATGGAGCGCAGCGTGGCCCTTTCAAGCACCAATATTATCCTGCCGGACAGCCTGGCGCTTTCGTTTCATAAGCAACGATGGGTCGAAGGTATCGCGGATCAAAGGCTCGACCTGGAAGAAGTGCAAAACGGGGTTTCACTGGATGCTATTCTGCAAGAAATCGAGAGAGCCTATCTTAAAAAGGCTCTGGAGTATAGCGGAGGGAGCAAGCAAAAAGCGGCCGATCTTTTAGGTGTCAATTATACTACTTTTTTGTATCGCCTTGATAAATTGTTGAATTAACAGAATTTGATATTTTCCTATTTTGAAATGTATTCAGCGCAACGAAGATCCCGCTAATCGGGGCTCCGGTCATGTCATTTTCTTGAAGGGCGATATGAATACCGTATTCAGTAACAAAAGGGGGTTCCAAACTTGAACATCAATTTACAAGTTCTTGTAATTTTTTTACAAAAAATTGTAAATTAAGTCTATGTTTTTCCCGGGCAAATTTCAAACATTTTGGAGCTAAAATAAACTTTATACACAAATACAAGGTGTTATAAATTTAAATTAAAGCTTTTGAGTTTAAGGCACATTATTTGCAGAATAGAAAACCTAAATTGTAGTTGCTTTATGTGGGTTAATGGGGTTAAGATTTATTTCAAAAAGCGGGAGTTAAATACAAGCTTTTGAATATACATCTAAAAACATGAAAAATCCAATTAATTTTTAACAAAAAGGAGGTCCAAAATGCTTCAAAAACTAAGACGTAACAATGAAAAAGGTTTTACACTGATCGAGTTGATGATCGTTATTGCGATTATCGGCATCCTGGCGGCTATCGCCATTCCGAACTTCTTGTCGTATCGAACAAAGGGCCAGAATTCCGCAGCCCTTTCTAACGCCAAAAATTTCTATAATTCCGCGCTGGCTTACTTTTCCGATACCGAGAGCACCGCCACTGCGGTCACCGCCGCTCAGGCTATTGTTGTTGGTGCTGCTGGTGTACCCGGCTTTACTCCTGATGCTAATGTAACCGTTGCCGGAACGTCGATCATAGACGACAATGGTGCTATTACTAGCACTCTGACGTTTAGCCACACTGCTTCAACCATGGTATATACCCTTAATAACGATGGCTCTACAAGTCACTAAATCTTAAATATTATGTTACTTAACAATAAAGGGGGGGCATGAATGCCCCCCTTTTTTTATGTTCTCTCCAGAACAACAAAGATACGAAAAGCCAGAAAGCAACTTAATGGTTTTAATAACTTTTCTATCCATTCAAAAAGGTTATACATGAATAGCGGGCATAGGCTCGGATGATTAAATCCACCACTAAGTGGGTAAAGGATAAAATCTGAACGCTCCTGTCTGATGATTTTAAGATGAGGACATGTTTCAATAAAACGCTCTTTATATTTTTCAAATATCAGAGTGGTTACAGCCTGATTACCGCTAAAGGGGCTTTTTCCTTTTACAGAACAATCAATTTTAAAAGGATCTATATTCCGATCCATTCCCTCAGAATGAATAAAGCGGTATACTAAAGAAGAAGTCCAGGAAACATATGGCTCCATTATTAGAATCCTCCCGCCCTGCTTCAAAACCCTTGCTGCATCAGAAAAAAAGGAAACCGGTCCCCGAAGGTGATGAAGAACGTCAAACAGCACGATATTGTCCAGACTTCCATCTTTAAAGGGCAGATGGTGTGCATCTGCTGCTACATCCAGCCATGAAACTAAAAGGATATCAGAACTTATCGCATCCGGGAAAAACTCTTTAAGATTTCCGCTTCCTCCGCCGATTTCCATGATTGTGCCCGGATTTATGGCATTCCCGATAATGCTGTACCACTTATGATACAACCTCCTTAAAATTTCCTTGGATTTCCAGACTTCTCGTCGCTTATATAAGATATCAGAATATTGAAGCATCGTTTTAGGAACTCAACAGTCTAAGTTTATTATCATGCAAAACCAATCTTTACAACTGCACCTTAAACATCTTATACTAAGATATTAGGACCGGGTTTACTTGAAAGAGTTTATTAAGTTTGTTTCTGCCATGAACTTTTCAAAAGATGAGATAGCACGCTTTATGGTTCTGCTAAAAAAAAACATGGAAAGAGATCTATAGATATAACGGGTATGCGGTTTGGAGTTTGCAGATCTGACGGCAATAAAAAACATGAACAATACCGACAAACATAGAATATTTAATATTCGTTATGATTTTTTGGTCTGCCTATTCCTTGTTGTTACTACGCTTGCTGCCTATTGGCAGGTGACAAATCATGAGTTTATTAATTATGACGATGATATTTATATAACCCAAAATTACCATGTTCAGGCCGGCCTGAACTTAGAGAGTACTATCTGGTCATTCACTTCAGGCACAATGATATCAAATTATTGGCATCCATTAACATGGCTGTCACACATACTGGACTTTAAGCTTTACGGAATGAATGCCGGCGGACATCATATGACCAGTCTTCTTTTGCATATCACAAACACATTATTATTGTTTTTTATCTTTAGAAGGATGACTGGAAATATATGGCAGAGTGGTTGTGTTGCGGCGCTTTTTGCTTTGCATCCGCTTCATGTAGAATCTGTTGCATGGGTGGCTGAAAGAAAAGATGTGCTCAGCACTTTTTTCTGGTTGCTTACTATGCTGGCTTATTGCCGCTACGTTGAGAAACCGGTATTGATCAGATATTTTATGGTGATGTTTTTTTTTGTTTTGGGTCTCATGTCCAAGCCGATGCTTGTAACCCTGCCGTTTGTTTTACTTCTGATGGATTATTGGCCGTTGGGCCGTTTGCAGTTGGGCCAATCGATCAAAACGGGTAACGTTAAGACTCAAAAGACGTCTGCTTTGCATCTGGTTGGGGAAAAAATCCCCCTTTTTTTGCTGACCGCGGTTGCCAGTGTGGCGGCTTATATTACACAGCAAAAAGGGGGCGCTTTAACATCTATGGATTTAACGTTGTTTAAGATTCAAATAGCAAACGCGCTTATTTCATACGTAAGCTACATTGGAAAAATGATCTGGCCAAGCCAACTTGCAGTTTTCTATCCCCACCCCGGGACACTGCCGATATGGGAGTCTATTGTGGCCGGATTATTATTGATATTTACAACGGTGTTTATTATTAGTGCCCGGCGAAGGTTCCCCTATCTTTTCGTAGGATGGTTTTGGTACATAGGCACCCTTGTGCCGGTGATCGGATTGGTCAAGGTGGGCAGTTTTGCTATGGCTGATAGATATACATATGTTCCACTTATCGGTTTATTTATTGTTATTGCCTGGTTTGTCCCTGAACTTGTTGCACGACGAACCCATAAAAAAATCTTGTTTGTCACATCAGCAATTATTTACCTGTCGATTCTAATGCCAGTAACTTACAAACAAGTACGATACTGGGAAAATAGCACGGCACTTTTTACACATACCTTAAATGTTACAGCCAATAACCATATTGCGCACGCCAAACTGGGTGAAGCGCTGGCAGAGCAGAATAGAACCGTTGAAGCTATCAGGCATTATTCTGAAGCGCTACGAATAGAACCTGATTATGTCCACGCTCATCTCAACATGGGAGTTGCTCAGGCCAGTCTGGGGAATAGTGAAAATGCTGTTTATTACTATAAAAAAGCTCTACAAAAAAAGCCAAACTATGCAAAAGCCCATAACAACCTGGGGAATGAAATGGCTCGACAAGGGAATTTTGAAGCCGCCGTTTACCATTATAATGAAGTCCTAAAGATCAATCCCAATTATGCAGGTGCACATTACAACTTAGGCAAAATCGCTGGTAATCAAGGAAAGATTGAAGACGCAATTATTTATTACAAAAAAACATTGCAAGTTAACCCGAATATGACTGAGGCTTTATATAATCTGTCGTGGATCACAGCCACGGCTCAAGATGATAAATTTAGAAACGGAATTGAGGCGACTAAACTGGCAGAAAAACTCTGTAAACTTCAAGATTACAGTCAACCTTTGTCTCTGGATGCGCTTGCCGCAGCTTATGCAGAAGCAGGAAGGTTTAAAGAGGCTGTTTTAACAGCTCAAAAAGCGCTTAATCTCGCTTTGTTATCTGGCCCGGAAGAACTGGCTTTAGGTTTACAAAAGAGACTCAAGTTATATCAGGCCAAACGTCCGTTCAGACAAATATTGCGTCGTAAAAATGAATCGTAAAAGCGTAGATCGTAATAAGAATATACAGAAACGTACTTTTCTAAATGTGCGGCTTGATTTTCTTGTATGCATGTTTTTAGTCGTTGCAGTTCTTGCCGCCTATTGGCAGCTACCAAGTTGTGGTTTTGTCAGTTTTGATGACAAACCGTACGTGACTGAAAATCGTCAGGTTCAGCAAGGCTTAACAGCTAAAGGCCTGGCATGGGCCTTTACAACCTTCCATGGGGCCAACTGGCACCCTTTGACCTGGCTGTCCCACATGTTGGACTGTCAGCTATACGGTTTGAATCCTCTTGGACATCACTGGACCAGTCTACTATTTCATATTGGAAATACCCTGCTGTTATTTTTCATCTTGCAACAGATGACCGGGGTGCTCTGGCAAAGTGCTTTTGTTGCTGCCCTTTTTGCTCTGCATCCGCTTCATGTTGAATCGGTGGCCTGGGTGGCTGAGCGCAAAGACGTTTTAAGCACCTTTTTTGGTATCTTGGCCATCATAGCCTATTACCGTTATGTAAAGCAGGAAAGTGTTGTTAACTATCTTTTTGTTTTTTTCTTTCTCTGCCTGGGGCTGATGGCTAAACCGATGCTGGTAACGTGGCCGTTTTTACTGCTGCTTTTGGATTTTTGGCCCCTAAACCGCCTGCATCTCAGCACGAGCGGTAACCGACAGGTGGAATCGATTACAAGTTTTGACTTCAAGATATTTTTTAAGCTGATTTTGGAAAAAATCCCCCTTTTTATTCCTGTTATTTTTTCAAGCATTATAACTTTTATGGCTCAGCAAAGCGGGGGGGCTGTCAACTCTTTAACATCTTTGCCGCTTGATATCCGTATCAACAATGCCTTGGTTTCCTGGATAAGCTACGTTATAAAAACAGTCTGGCCGGCCCACTTAACTGTTTTTTATCCTCATCCCGGCAATATGTTGCCGATCTGGCAGGGCGCTGGGGCGGCCTTGCTGATCGCCGGATCAACCTGTGCGGCTGTACGTCTGTCAAGACAATACCCGTACGGGATCGTCGGATTATTTTGGTATTTGGGGACCCTTGTACCGGTGATAGGGCTGGTGCAGGTGGGGAAACAGGCAATGGCCGACAGATACACCTATATACCACTGACAGGGCTTTTTATCGTTGTGGCCTGGGGCTTTTCAGACTTATTAGGAAAATGGCGTTATCGAAAGATTTTTCTGGCTGTATTGGCCGCAATAATACTTTCGGCGTTGACAGTACGTACTTTTCTGCAAGTCGGTTACTGGCAGAATGCCGTTACCCTTTTTGAAAATGCCATCAAGGTTACGCCTGATAATGCCTTGGCCCAGAACAATTTAGGTGCGGCTTTATCTGAGGACGGCAGATTTGACGAAGCCATGGCTTATTTTACAAAAGCAATCCAAATTAATCCCGAATATGCCAATGCTCACAATAATCTGGCAATATTGCTTTCCGGGCAGGGAAAATATGAAGAGGCCGAATTACATTATTTAGAGGCGATCAAGTTTGATACCGAACATCCGGATGCGCATTACAATCTTGGCAGTCTCTTGTTAAGGCAGAAGCGATATAAAGAAGCTGGGGCCCATTTTGCAGAAATGATTAAAATTGATCCGACCTATGCCAAAGCTTATAACAAAATAGGATTTATCCTAGCCCAACAAGGAAAACTCCAAGGCGCCAGAGAATTCCTTGAAAAGGCGACCCAGCTCGATCCTGATGATTTAAAAGCCCGTGACTATCTTGAAATTTTAAACCGTAAAATCTTGCCGGAAAGCGAACTGCAACAGTAAAACCCCTAACAATTGGGAAATACGGAAAATGGATATCCCTGTGAAGATATTCTTGCTATCGCTTTTGCAAAGTTATTTGTGCAAACATACCCAGGTAGGGCATCCAGGGTGATAGGGCCTTTTCCAGAGAACGCCAATAATTGAAACTTATTTCCGGGATAAAACTTCGCATGGATACACCTCCTGACAGCAAGTATATAAAAGGCATCATAGGTTTTATTTGAAGAATTCGCCATTGGTGGAATTCCTTCTCAAATTTTTGGCGATCCCTTGAGAACAATATCCAGGGTAAAGCAGAATTAGCACCAGATAGAGGTCCGGTTTTTTTGCCCTGCCGCGCTCGCTGTGGACGCGATGCCAGGGCCTCTCTCCGGTCGGCTATAAAATCGGATTAGAATTGCTGGTAAAATGTAAACCTCAAAATATTAAAGAAATCCCTATTCAATTTCGGTCCAGAGTATTCGGTAAAAGTAAATTGTCAATCAAACAACAGCTTCTTTACTTGAGTCACTTGCGTTCTCTTTTTGTCTACAAGTGGAGATCAGACTAACAATCAATGTAGAGGGATAGAATAATGCCATATTACAACTTATAGCAATAGGCTGAATGACGTAGATATAAACCCTATAGTTGCATAAAATTATGTATTCGATCTATGCCGTTACAACGAAAACATTGCTAGTATTGGCTGATTCTGTATACTGGTTCCTGGATACGACTCGACTGAGCTCGCCGAAGTCTGGATGTTTTTGGATTTCACTATTAGAGTACTCCTGAATATCCCCGCTAAAGAAGGGATCTTCGACCAGCATATAGATCCAGCATCCAGCATCGATCTCGTAAAAGCGACTGCCTTATGCCTTTCGGCATAAATAGTTATACAGATTAATGCAACGTTAGGGCAACATGAAATTATGCTCGATTTTGCTCCGCAGTCCTTTCGCCTTGGGCTTCGTTTCACCCAAACAGGACTGGTTCTAATTTTATTCATCCTTCTTTTCCAAAAAAGGTTATACAAGATTTCTCATGAAGAAAAAATACGATATATCGGATTATCATCTTAAATTGATAATCAGTCTACTTTTGATCTTCGCAATCATTATTGCTTATGGGCAAGTGCGGAATTTTGATTTTGTCGATTTTGACGACGGATTATATATCACTAAAAACGTCCATGTTCAGAAAGGCTTCACGGTTGAAGGCCTGGCATGGGCATTTACATCTTTCCATGCAGCAAATTGGCATCCAATGACCTGGTTTTCTCATATGCTGGATTACGAGCTATACGGATTGAACCCCATGGGACACCATTGGACCAATATACAGCTTCATATGGCTAATACCCTACTGTTGTTTTTAATTCTTCAGATGATGACCGGAGCGATCTGGAGGAGTGCCTTTGTGGCAGGTCTTTTTGCTTTACATCCGCTTCATGTGGAATCGGTTGCATGGGTGGCTGAAAGAAAAGATGTGCTCAGCACTTTTTTCTGGTTGCTTACTATGTGGGCTTATTTTTTCTACGTTAAGAAACCGGTATTGATCAGATATTTTATGGTTCTGCTCTTTTTTGTTCTGGGTCTCATGACCAAGCCGATGCTTGTAACCCTGCCTTTTGTACTGCTTTTGCTGGACTTTTGGCCCCTTAGAAGATTTCGATTTGAGAATAATCGTCTATCACAATCCAGTGGAAAAACATGCTTTGACTTTAAAGGGGCTTCCCGACTTATTGTGGAAAAAATTCCTTTCTTTATACTGGTAGTTATTGCGTGCAGTTTGACTTTTTTTGCTCAGAAAGGCGGTGGGGCATTAGTACCCTTAGAGTCTTTGTCGCTGAAAACTCGTATCGCAAATGCACTTATTTCTTATGTAAGCTACGTTTTTAAAGCAATCTGGCCTAGCAACCTGTCTGTATATTATCCGTATCCTGCAGATGCAATCCCTGTTTGGCAAATTTGTGGAGCAGCCTTGTTGATTGTAAGCGTATTTTGTGGAGCAATATGTTTGTTAAGGCAATACCGTTATGTGGCGGTTGGATTGTTTTGGTATTTTGGAACCCTTGTACCGGTAATCGGATTGGTACAAGTCAGCGATCAGGCAATGGCGGATAGATACACCTATATACCCCTGACCGGGCTATTTATTATTGTTGCCTGGGGCGTTTCAGACCTTCTGGTGAAATGGCATTATCGGAAAATCTTTCTTGGTGTATCTGCTGTAATAATCCTTTCGGCCTTGACAGTGTGTACTTTTTTCCAGGCAAGTCATTGGAGAAACACCGTTACATTATTTAAAAATGCCGTTAAAGTAACTGAAAATAACTATAGGGCGCTAAACAATCTGGGGACTGCTCTTATTGATAAAGGAAAGCCTGATGAGGCACTTTTATATTTTGCTGAAGCACTCAGAATCGATCCTCAGAAAACAGACGCGCGCAATAATCTGGCAAATATGTTATTTCTGCAGGGAAAGCCTGATGAAGCAGTTTTCCATTATAATGAGATTCTAAAATTCAATCCTCAGAAAACAGACGTGCGCAATAATCTGGCAAAGGTGTTGTCTGCTCAAGGAAAGCTCGACGAAGCTGTTTTACACTATAAAGAAGCGATTAAAATAAATCCCGAATATGTTGATGCGCACTATAATCTGGCAGATGTGTTGTCTTTCCAGGGAAAGCTTGACGAAGCTGTTTTGCACTATAAAGAAGCGATTAAAATCAATCCTGAATATGTAAAAGCACACTATCATCTTGGCAAAATTTTGATAAATCAGGGCAAAATGAAACAAGCTATGTTTCATTTTGCCGAGACAATTAGAATCAGTCCTGATTATGCTGAAGGCTATAATCAGATTGGTCTTATACTGGCTGAGCAAGGAAAATATAACGCAGCCGAGGGATTTTTTTCAAAAGCAGTACAAATCAGACCCAATTATACGGAAGCACTGAAAAAAATTGCTCTATTAAAGAAAATTCTATCATCCAGTGAAAAGTAAAATTTTAGCCGGAAAGTTTGAAGAGGCTGTGAGAACAATTAAAAAAGTGCATCCATTGGCTATATCCTTCGGTCTTGAAGATCTGGTATTGGGTTTAAAAATGAAACTGAAATTATATCAAACAGTACGCTCTTATAGACAGGGGTTGTTCGGAGAAAATGAATCGTAACAAACTGAATATTTGTACAAATTACTTTATATGTATAACCATATTTGTGTTTTTATGTATAGAGTTTATCATGAACCTCACACCACCCATATCCCGTGATGCCCTAATCCATCACCTGGCAATACCCAAACTTTGGCTCGAGCATGGCGGATTTTACGAAACACCCTGGGCAAACTTCTCATATTATCCAATGTATATCAACCTTTTATACTTTGTGTGCCTTTTTTTCAAAAACGACATCGCTCCCAAGTTCATACACCTTGCCTTTGGCCTGGCCACCGGCGGATTGATCTATATCTATCTTAAAAATAAGTATAATTCTAACTGGGGCTTGCTGGGTGTCGTTATTTTTATCACAACACCCATCGTTATCTGGCTTTCTACATCAGCTTACATCGATTTGGGGATGACCTTTTTTACAACCGCCGGCCTCCTGGCCTTTATTAAATGGCGTGATTCAGAATACAGTCTATTCAAATGGCTCTGTATATCAGCATGTTGTATGGGAGTGGCCATCGGATCAAAATATAATGCGCTGATTCCCTGGTTTTTTATAAATCTGATTTTGATGTACAGTTATGCGAAAGATACCGAAAAACAGATGATGGCCCTAAAATATGGTGCAATATTCTTTGTGATCAGCGCTGTTGTAGCTTCCCCTTGGTATTTGAAAAACTATTTTTTAACCCAAAATCCATTTTACCCGCTGTTTAACAGTTTTTTTCAATCATGGCATCATCAGCCGATTCAAGAAATATTACAAAACCAAGTTCAACGGAAAACCAGCGGAGTCGGCTTTTTTCGACTCCGAGAGGTCATGTATGGTGAAACTTTCTGGGAAACCCTTTCAATTCCTTTGCGTATGTTTTTTCAGGGTGATGATCACAGCTACCAATATTTTCAAGGTGTGCTTAACCCGCTTCTGATTGTTTTTACACCTTTTCTTTTTCTTGATAAATTCAACCGGAGGGATAAATTCGTTTTTGTGTGCTTTTCAGTTTTCTTTATTACCACTGCTTTTTTTACGACTCTCAAGCAGGTTAGATATATTGTACCGGTGCTTCCCTTTCTGGCTATTCTGGCAGTGATGGGGATTAAAAACGTGGATGGACGCTTAAAGGGGATGGCGTGGTTTTCTTATTCAAGGTACAATAACTATCTAATATTAATTAGCAGAACAATACTTTTTGCAGGTATAGGTATACTATTGGCGCGCAATTTGTTGTACCTTAATAACCGTGCTATAATCATCCAGCCTTTAAAATATGTTTTTAAGCATGAAAACAAAAATGCTTTTTTAAGAAGAAACCTTGAGCATTATGCTGCTGTGGAATATATCAATAACCATCTTTCCAAAGATGCTAAAATCGTTACCATGTTTTATTGAAAGAATTATGGTTAGAGCATTGGCAAAGATAATTGTATGATTATTTTCGAACGTTATTACTGAGAATGAATTAGAGCTCATGCAGCGCTTAAAAAAGAATGATATCTGGGTTGTGCCGGCGGGAATTGGGCTGCTAATATCCTATGGCTGGATTTTTAAACGCTTTATTCCTAACAAACACGGGATGTTAGGGCATGATTATGCATACTTTTTGCCTATTTTGCTGGATGATTATATCTGGTATCTATCTAATGGACTATGGAGTATTCCGTGGTTTACCCCCTCTTTTTGCGGTGGATCTTTAAATTATACCAATCTGCAAAGTGTTTTTTACAGCCTCCCGGGATTTATCACCTTTTTTACTGATCCCCTGACCGCCGTCCAGGCGACTTTAATTATTTTTGCAGGCTTGGGCGCATGTGGCTTTTATCTACTGCTGACCGCGTTTTTTACTTCCCGCCCAGTTGCATTTTTCGGTGCGGCACTTTTTCTGTTTAACGGCTATTATACTCACAGGGTGCTGATAGGTCATTTGGGGCATCATTCTTTCATGCTTATACCTTTAGTTGCTTTTATGTTACTTCGGCCGTTGCAGGCAGATAGAAAAAAACGTTATCGGCAGATTACATCCTCATCTGTCGCTGGAGGTTTGTTGCTGGCCTATATGGTGCATTCCGGCTTTTTACCGCTTATGCTTCCAGCAATAATATCACTTGTATTAATCGGCCTCATCCATGGTCTTTTTTACGGAAACGTGCGTGAGTTCTGGCTGCGTTTGGGAGGTGCCGGATTGGTAAGTACTTTGCTGTCGACATCAAAACTTGCGACGGCCTACTATTTAACGCAAAGCTTTTCCAGAAGCGCTTATAAACTTCCGGGAGCCAAAAGCTTTTTGGAGTCACTAATACTTCCGGTGAGATCTCTGTTCATCAGCCCTTCCATCGATTCAACCAGGTTGGAAACGCTGACAAATTTGCAATGGCATCTGGGCCGGCACGAGTGGGAATACAGCGTCACCTTTGTACCTCTTCTGATTATTTTATATGGAGGATGGAAGCTTTTGCATCGTGAAAAGATCAAGAGCGTTGTTTTGGAAACGAGCCGGATACAATGGCTTCAAGTATGTGCTGTCGTAGTTTTATTATTTCTACCAATAGCCGTGAATACATACTCTCCAGCCTGGAACGCTGTTTTAAAAAAAATCCCCGTGATAAAGAGTTCGAGTTCACTGATTCGCTGGTTTATCATTTACATTCCCGCCGTGATACTCGCGGCTGCTTTGGTTTTGGAAAAGACTGTAATTAGGCGCAAACATAAAGCGGCTGTATTGATTATCAGCCTGTTTGCCGTTGTTGCCATTAATGCTTTCACCGATCGTACCTACTACAGCATGCAAAATTATGATCCCAAGGAGATTATTCGGGCATATTACAATATAAAAGCCGGGCTGTTCGAACCCAAAATTGAAGCTATTGGAGTTTATGTTGATAAAAAAGGACAAAGGCTTAATCCGTTTTTTTATAATAACTTGCTGGTTTATAAGGCCTCCTCGCTATTCTGCTATGAAGCGCAGTTTGGATATCGCCTTGAGGATCTGCCCGTAAAAACCTTACATGCAGGCTCAGTGTTGGAGGAGAATGCAGGAGTATTCAATATCAAAAATCCGGCTTGCTATATCTGGCCGGAAGCTAACAATTGCGAACCGGGCGATCATTTCAACACTGATAAAAAGGCGGATGTTTTGAGCTTTATCTCCTACCGTCCGTTTGATTTTCAAATTCCATTATTTCAAAAAATAGCCAACTGGATTAATCTGTTGGCTTTAGTGGTAGTGGCATTGTTTTTTTTAAAATTGTCTGTACGATATTATCGGGATAGCTTTGGAAAGCACCGGCAAAATTTATAGTCGACTAGGACAATGGGAACAGTACTTACTGCAACTCTAAAGAAGATTTGTTTTTATCGAATTGATATACCCTTTTTTTGAGGATTTCGTATGCTTTTTTTAGAACATCTTCCGGACGAATATTTTTCAAGCATAAATCATTTCCATTACAGGGAGAGTTCCAGCGCTTCTTTATTGCGTTCAAACATTAAGACATTAATAGTACTTTCAGGATATTTTCAGGATATTTTATCTTAATTATCAACGATCTTTACAAATTCACCGGGAGCATTTACAATGATTTAATGATTAAAATATACCCTGAATAGGCCCA
>JAQYVG010000610.1 GCA_030145595.1 Desulfobacterales bacterium
TTCGTCTGTTAACTTCACTATTCCCCATGTAGGTGATAAGTGAGTGGCTTTTCCCAGACCCCGGATGATCTTTCAGTACTATGACGGATTAACCGGGGATTTATTGTACGCTGAATCTGGCCTGGAAATGTCAAAAAAAAGCCGGATGTCTGCTTACGATTATCCTGTTAGTAAAGTACATTAGCGGAGATGATAAAGAAGGCTATCCTATTGTTAGCTTTTTTAGGCTTTATTCCTGGGAATATCAAAAAAAAGGAATGCCGAAGGGGGGACTCGAACCCCCATGAGCGAAACGCTCACATGGCCCTCAACCATGCGTGTCTACCAAATTCCACCACTTCGGCATTCTTGGGGGGCAATGCCCGATCTATCTACTTTTTCTCGGGTGGAGGGCTTTTCTTCTCGGTCTCTGACTCTTTCTTTTCCGGGGCCTTCTTCTCGGCTGCTTTCGGGTCTATGGCCTGCGGCTCTTCCGCTTTGGTGCCGGGCTGAGTCGTGGCTGCAGCTGCGGGCTGGTCCTTAACGGGGGGAGCCTGATCGCCGCTCAATACCGATCCTGAAGACTGGTAACTGGAAATGATCCAGAGCCCCAAGG
>JAQYVG010000611.1 GCA_030145595.1 Desulfobacterales bacterium
TATCGTATTTCTTACAAAAATGCAAAAAAGGCAAACCCTCTAAAAACAGATTTGCCCTATTGAAAAACGATATCACAGGTTCTGAACCTAATTCAAAACTCAAGATAAATAGCAGATATCGGTAATTCAATGACAATAGAAAAAGGCAGAGCCAAATGACCCTGCCTTTTCCTGTTCGGTTGAGCCATTTTCATAGAGTCGTTCGAATCTGTTATATTTATTAGTTTTATGATTGATATTTGAATGAGAGGTTTACCTTGGCCCGGTAGGCAGTTACCTTCCCGTTTTCAATTTTCATGTCCATTTGAGTAATCTCCGCAATTCTCAAATCCTTTAAGGTTTTGCTGGCGGTCTCCACCGCGTTTTTGGCGGCATCCTCCCAGGAAGTCGAGCTTGATCCCACCAGTTCAACAATTTTGTAGACACTTCCACTCATGGTTTACCTCCTTTACTTAACAAAGTTCGATTCAAGGTTATTATTTATCTACTTATCCACCATACTCTGCACTTCCATGCGACACTATATCTGAAATTGATAAGACTTCATCTTAAAGTTTTTCACCCAATATCCCATAATGCCCTTAAAAAATCAA
>JAQYVG010000612.1 GCA_030145595.1 Desulfobacterales bacterium
ATTTGCATTTACAGAGCATGGTGTACTAATGCTTTCCTCTGTCTTAAAGAGCGAAAGGGCTGTGCAGGTTAATATACAAATAATGCGGACATTTACAAAACTTCGTGAGGCGCTTATTGATAACAAGGACCTCAGAAAGGAGTTGGAAGAACTTAAGCAGATAACTGAAGAGCGGTTTCAGATTGTGTTTGAGACGTTGGATCAACTGCTAACTATTGAAAGTAAACCCAAAAAGAAAATAGGATATACAGTCAAAGAAAAACAACAAAAATACGGCAAAAGAGCAAAGATAAATTAACGAGTCGTCCGTAACACGCAACCCGTAACCAGTAATTATCACCCAGAAACCAGTATCTCACTCGAACCCTTAGATCACTCCAACTCTTTTGGAGATGATCCTACAGTGGAGATGAAGTCATATTTGCCAAACAAATCAAAGAGTAAGAAAGAAACTTATAATTTTATGTACGTCCCGTAGGCCCTGCATTACATTCGCCGAAGCGAATGAAAAAAATTGAACGAGTTAGACCCATCCGTGAAGCAACAGCTTAAAAGTTTCTCGGTTATTATTCAAAGAAAGCAGTACATAAAG
>JAQYVG010000613.1 GCA_030145595.1 Desulfobacterales bacterium
ATTTGAGGATGAATGAATCGATGTTCGAGTGGAGCGCTATTTACCAACTAAGGTGGAGTGATGGAGATGACTGCTTATTTTCAAGTTGAAGTGCACTTCGTTTGGTGCCAAAGTAGATTCTTTGATGCAGGGAGTTCTTTTTTCAAAATTGTTCAGAACACAGAACTTCTTTGGGAGAGGTCGACGCGGCGGTGGTGTCTGTTCTGTTTTTATTTTATTTTTTTATTTTTTTAACGCCACAACTTCAAACTTCAAACTTGAAATCAAACAGATTGTTGATGACTTTTGACACTCCCCCCCCCCATTTCAAATTTGGGGGGGATTTTCAATCCTTCTTCAATCCCCCCCCTCAAATGGGGGAAGCGCTAGTATTGTACGCTTTCCCCATCATTTCCAATTTGTCACAAGCAAGTGCAAAACAACGAGCTAGCTAGCTGGATATATGATATTTACAGCAATCACAAGACTCGATTTAAATAGCTATAAAATGATATTTATAATGAACAAAATTCAAATATAATATGAAGAACACATTTTCTAAAAGCACGCGCGGAAGAATCACCTGCGAATAGATGCTCGTGTAGCTGGCT
>JAQYVG010000614.1 GCA_030145595.1 Desulfobacterales bacterium
ATGGGAAAAACTGCTTTAGCTTTAAATATTGGATCCAACATTATTAAAAATTCTAATCTACCTGTTTTATTTTTTAGTTTAGAAATGTCTAAAGAACAATTAACCTACCGATTACTAACTAATGAAACTGATATAACCAATTTAAGATTAAAAACTGGAAATCTTTACAAAGATGATTGGGTAAAATTAAATTCTACTATTAAGCATTTATCTGCGTTACCATTTTTTATTGATGATACTCCGAACCCATCGATTCAAGATATAAAATCAAAAATTAAAAAAATACTTTTTGAACAAAATCAAATTGGGTTAATTATTATTGATTATTTACAGTTAATGCAAAATAGTAAATTTAAAACAGATAATCGAACACAAGAATTATCTCAAATTACTCGGTCATTAAAAAATCTTGCCAGAGAATTTAACGTACCTATTATTGCTTTATCTCAATTAAGTCGAAATGTTGAAAGTCGCGTAAATAAAAGACCGATTTTATCTGATTTACGAGAAAGTGGTTCAATTGAACAAGATGCTGATTTAGTCTTAATGTTATATAGAGAAAGTTATTATAATTCTAGTGAACTTTCAGT
>JAQYVG010000615.1 GCA_030145595.1 Desulfobacterales bacterium
GCTCTGTTCTGACTGCACCACTCAAGGATGCCTCATCGTCAGTAACAATCCCTCCTCCTGATGAAAATGCACTCAGACTAGGTCCCAAAGTCATTATTACTGTTATCAAAAGCAGTTGAAAAAATCTCCATCCTTTCATGATTACCTCCCTTTTTTTAACTGCAAATAACGAAGTAAGGGCTCATTGCAATAATCCCCTCAACACTACATATTGTATAATTTTTGTTCCGAATCAAGTAAGTCTTTAATTCACGATACCTTGCCTTAGGCGTTTGTTGCCATCAAACTAATATCATTGATGATTCGGTTTGGCAATCGTAAATTTTTGAGGGTGTGATTTTTAGTAGGCTCAAGGAATCGTGTATGGGTTATCGGGGGGATCTGGGGCATCCTCGACTTTCGCTCAATTGAGTATAAAATCGTGAAACGATTTTATTCATGCTTAACAATAAAACCGATCAATGCTAAGACAACAACAGCTATGCCGAACCCGAAATAAATTAATATAATATATTCCCCATGATTACCAGAATTAACAATAATTTCCCGATTCAAAAAGTAACCCCAATAGAGTGTGAAAATATAACT
>JAQYVG010000616.1 GCA_030145595.1 Desulfobacterales bacterium
CACTTAGCCTGTGCTTAATATCTGTTCAGCTTATGGGCTGGATTCCTTTGACATTACCAGTTTGTACTGGATTATTACTGCTCTTTCTAGGAGTCTATTTTTGCCAGCCGTTGATTTTTTTATTGATAAGCCGGAAGGTCCCCCAAAAATATCTTGGAACAGCTTCATCTTTTTATGTTTTATTCTGTATTGGGGGAGGTAGTGTGTCATCCGTTGCTTTGGGGCCGGTATGGAAGTTGTTTGGTTGGCAAGGCGTTACTTTAATTTGTTCCGGTTCACTGGTGATTGCTATGGCACTCTGCATGAAAGGCAAAAAACAGCTCTGGAAAACATTATAAATTGCATGTTATACATCTTGGAAAAATCAGTGACGTTGAAGCGATAAGGTGGATAGAAAATATTCATGGTTAGTAAGGATAAAAAAATCAGGGTGAGTCTGAAAAATAGATTCATCCTGACAATTCATCCCTCTTTGATACGTTTCGATTATTTCAGAAAATCAGACACTTGATAACTGTTAGTGATTGCAGATATCTGTAACGCGGGGGCTTAGGCACCCGGAAATATTTTAATATAAAAGGATATCCT
>JAQYVG010000617.1 GCA_030145595.1 Desulfobacterales bacterium
GTTTGCGGCCAAGGCAAAGCTGTTTCGCGTCCGGGTGCTGTCTTCAAAAAACAGGTTCACTACAACCTTGCCTCGCAAAGGCGGGGCCTTTTTGACCGACCGGGTGCTTATCTGTTCAAAACCTTTGGCTGTGTCAAGAATATATGTAATCTCTTCGGCACTAAGCTCCCGCAAGCCGAGTAAATGTTTGCGATGCCACTTGAACTGTTTGCTTTTTCTTTTTAACGCCATAACTTCATTTAAATCCGAAATCCGAATATCTAAATCCGAAACAATATCGAAATTCAAATTATAAAATGACCAAAACGTTTTGAATTTTGGATTTTTGTCATTTGAATTTGTTTCGTATTTCGAATTTCGTGCTTCGTGCTTTCCATAGTTTCGTTATTCTAAATTCGATATTCAATATTCATAATTCGTCTTACCTTTACTCGATGACGACCTCATCTTTTCCATCCGATTCGACAAGGCTGACCTGCACTAATTTACCGGGTGCGGCGTCGGTTTTGCAGCCGGCGTAATCGGCATGTATCGGTAACTCCCTGCCGAGGCGGTCAACAATGACTGCCAACCTTATCGCCT
>JAQYVG010000618.1 GCA_030145595.1 Desulfobacterales bacterium
AGCCGCCTCCATTTGACCAATTAGCCTGAAATATTTATTCTCGGGAAAGGATTCAAGCACCTTCAATACATAATCAGCTAAATCAACAGATATATTCCATACTTCAAGCTTCTCAAATGGAAAAACATAATCTTCACAATCTCCCTCCTTATAGGCCGCCAGGCCGCTCCTCAAACGCAGTGCTCCTCAAGCGCAGCGCTCCTTCTTTTACGGAACTTCCACCGAATCGAACACATGCCCGATGATCTGATCCGTGGTGATGTCCTCGGCTTCAGCCTCGTAGGTCATTATGATTCTATGGCGCAGCACATCCGGGGCCACGGCCTTGATATCCTGCGGAGTCACATAGGCCCGGCCCTGGAGAAAGGCGTAAGCTCTGGCGGCCAGACTCAAAAAGATGGTGGCCCGGGGTGAAGCCCCGAACTGAATATAGTCGGAAATATCGATGTTGTATTCTGAGGGTTTGCGGGTAGCAAAAACCAGATCGACCATGTAGTCCTTGAGTTTTTCGTCTACATAGATTTCTTTAATCAGAGCCGCAATATCTTCTAACTGCGCCGGTGTGATAACCGCTTTGGTC
>JAQYVG010000619.1 GCA_030145595.1 Desulfobacterales bacterium
GAATATGTTAAAAAGGGAGTTTCTCAAGGAAGACAGCCTGAATTGGTCGGTGGCGGTCTGATTCGCAGTCTGGGTGGCTGGTCGGCTGTGAAAGCTTTGCGAAAAGCCGGTGCCTATATGAAAGGTGATGAACGTATTCTAGGCGGTGGTGACTTTGTCGAAAACATATTGGCACAGGCCGAGGAAAATCTTGAGCGCAAATACCGTTTGGAGGCCGAGGGATATGATTTCAACATGGTGGTTGACCGAGTAGCGCATTTAATGCGCTTAAAGCGTGAGGAAGTCCTTTCGCCGGGCAAGTATAAAAAAGTCGTGGAGGCTCGTAGTGTCATATGTTATTGGGCCGTGCGTGAACTTGGTATCAGCCAAGGCGTTTTGGCTCAAAAATTTGGGATTACTCAGCCTGCAATCAGCATGGCCGTTAAACGGGGTAATCAGGTAGTTAATAAACATAATTTTTCTCTGATTAATACATAATCAAATTATAAACTAATGTACGTCCCCTATTTACATGTTTTCAAGTAATAGTTTAGTTGTTTTTCAATAAAAAGGGATCATTTTATTATTAATGGTCTCT
>JAQYVG010000061.1 GCA_030145595.1 Desulfobacterales bacterium
TTAGATTTTTCGAAAGACCGACTCCCGCCATCGAAGAAAACCATTGAAAGATTGCCTGGTTTTTAAGTTCAAAATAAGCCGGCAGGATAACAGTTGCTCCCCGGTAGACAATTCCACCCAGCATCATGGCCACAAGCAGGATAAGAAAAGCGCCCAGCAGACCATTATCTTCATCGGATTCTTTTTTGTCTGAACGGTGATCCCCAACAGGCGGTAAAATGGACATCAGACCTACACCCAGCAGATTCAATGCGCCCAGGGCAAGATAGGCCGCCTGGGGCCCCCAGAGCCAGTTGAGCAACCCGGTCAAAAGGGGCGCCGTGGCAAGACCAAGATTTCCGAACATGCCGTTGTAGCCCATCCCTAAACTGACGCGTTTTATTTCTTTGGAAATCATGCCCAACCCTATGGGGTGATATATGCCTGAAAAGAGGCCCAGGGCGGCCAGAGCGATGGAGAGCCCTGCAGGATTGTCGATTAACAATGAGGCTGCCAGGCCGCTAAGACCTGCGCCAAGATAGTATATTACAAACAGAGGTTTGGCGCCCCAGCGATCGGCAATCATTCCCCAGGGAAGGGCCGTAACTCCAAACAGGCAATACATCCAGAAGGAAAGATCCAGGACATATGCCATATCCATCTTCAGTTGGCCGGCCAAAGGAAGCACCAATGCCGGAAAGACCAGCATGTTAAAATGGCTCATAAAATGACCATAACAAGTGGTGAGCAGGATTCGACGTTCACGGGAGTTCATTTGGGGTAAATCAGCTGATTTCTGAGAATTCATATTTGCAACAATCTAACCATTTATAAATTGGACACTAACTAAAAAGCGAATTTTAATACATATAAAAAGACTTAGGTTAAATCAAGCAGGAAGAAACTAAAAATGCAGTCTATATTTCTAACCACAATGTATCACTGCCAATAATATAGAAAAGCAGTTTTTGTTGTCGTTAATCTATATTTCTTGCAAGGCGTTGTATTCCTAATAAGCTGTTTTCTTAATTAATATTATTTTATTGACAGAAATGGCGGTGGATCTTATAGAATACACTTATTGGAGTTTTGGTGTTGAAGAACTTTGATATTCCGTTTCAGCGGAATTTTTTTTGTGGATACGGATATGAATTTTTTAAAAAAGCTGTGTTTTTGGATCGACACTACCAACGAATGGGTCGGCCGGGGCGTCTCCTGGGTTACGCTTGGCCTGGTGCTGGTCGTATTTGTTGATGTTGTCATGCGTTACATTTTCAATACCAGCTATGTCTTCACCCAGGAACTTGAATGGCATCTGTTTGCTTTTATCTTTCTCATCGGGGCCGGTTACACCTTGCTCCACGAAGGCCATGTGCGCGTGGATATCTTTTATCAGCGCCTGGGATTCAAGGGCCGGGCCTGGATCAATTTGATCGGTGTAATTGTTTTTTTACTGCCCGGTTGCATTATGGTCATCGTTACGTCCTGGCAATTTGTGTACGACGCCTGGAAGATCATGGAAGGTTCGCCTGATCCGGGCGGCATCCCGTACCGTTACCTGGTCAAAGGAACCATTACCGTAGGATTTTTCCTGCTTTGTCTTCAAGGCATCTCGTTGGGTATTCACAGTCTGTTGCAGATATTGGGGCAAGAAGATCTAATGGAGGAAAAAGCGTCTTAATGGAATATTTGCCGGCATGGATGTTTTTGGCGCTGACAATTCTTTTGATGGCCGGATTTCCGGTGACCTTTACCTTGTTAGGTACCGCTCTTTGTTTCGGTCTCATCGGTTTTGGGTGGTCGTTTTTTAATCTGCTGCCCCTGCGCATTTGGGGTGTCATAACAAACGTCACTCTTATTGCCGTGCCCTTGTTTGTGTTCATGGGAGTAATGCTGGAACGATCCGGCCTGGCCGAGGAACTCCTTGACACCATGGGTATTTTGTTCGGGCGCTTACGCGGCGGCCTGGCCATCTCGGTTATAGCTGTTGGCGCTATGCTGGGGGCGTCCACCGGCATCGTTGGTGCCACCGTTGTAACCATGGGTCTTTTGGCAGTACCTACTATGCTGAGACGCGGATACCAAAAAGAAATGGCAACCGGAACCGTGGCAGCATCCGGGACCCTGGGTCAGATCATTCCCCCGAGTATTGTTCTGGTTCTCATAGGTGATATCGTCGGGGTTTCGGTCGGAGATCTTTTTCTCGGTGCGGTTTTCCCGGGTCTGGTCCTGGTGGGCCTTTATACGACATACATTCTCGTGGTGGCTTATTTTAAGCCGGATCTCGCTCCTGCCGTTCCACAAGCAGAACTGGATGCCATTTCGACGGGACAATTGGCGGTGCGGGTGGGCAAGGCCTTAATTCCGCCCGTTTTCCTAATGATTGCTGTTCTGGGTTCCATCTTCGCCGGAATTGCATCGCCTACCGAGGCTGCAGCAGTCGGTGCCGTGGGAGCAACCTTGCTGACGGTGATCAATCGTAAGTTCAAAATGGAGACCCTGCGTGCAGTCATGCTTACAACGGTTCGACTGACCTGTATGGTATTCATCATTCTATGCGGGGCGGCCGCCTTTGGCCTGGTTTTCCGTGGCCTGGGCGGTGATGATCTCGTAAGGGGTTTTCTGGGGTCGCTGGCGAGTAAATACAGCCACGGAACAGTATTGTTCATCGTCATGGCTGTTATCTTTATCATTGGTTTTTTTTTAGATTTCATCGAAATTACTTTTATTCACGTACCGGTCCTGGCCCCGATTATGATCGATTTCGGCTACGATCCGGTCTGGTTCTGTATTCTTATTGCAGTCAATCTGCAGACATCTTTTATGACACCGCCTTTCGGCTTCTCTCTGTTTTATCTCAAGGCGGTGACGCCCCCGGAGGTTACTACCGGAGATATCTACCGCGGGATTGTTCCTTTTGTCATCGTTCAGCTCATTGGACTGCTAATCGTGGTCTTCTTCCCACAGTTGGCTACCTGGCTGCCGGAGATTGTATTCGGGCGCTGAAAGAGGCTGAAGGTATCAAATCGCAAAGTGAGTTTATATCTTGACAATGAGACTGCAGTGAATAAAACATTCTGTATCCCTTGTAGTCAATTTGTACAGTTTTTCACGCTACATGTTCATTAACACCATCAAACTAAGGAGGTTTATGATGAAGAGACGTGATTTTCTGAAAAAGGCGGGATTGAAAGCAGCCGCGGCGGCTGCGGTGACAGCCGGAGTTGTAGGTTGTGCCAAAAAAGAGGAAGAAAAAAAAGAGGAAAAGAAAGCACCAGCAGTAGTGGCCAAAAAAACTTATAATTGGAAAATGGTTACTACCTGGCCGCCGAAACTTCCGGTGCTCCAGGAAGGTTGCGAACGGTTGGCTAAACGGATCGGAGAACTAAGCGACGGCCGGCTCCAAATCAAGGTATATGCCGCCGGCGAACTGGTCCCAGCCATGGGAATCTTCGATGCCGTTTCCCAGGGTACCGTCGAAGTTGGCAGTGGTGCCAGTTATTACTGGGCCGGTAAGGCTCCGGCAGCCCAATGGTTTGCCGCCGTTCCATTTGGCATGAACGCTCAAGGCATGGCGGCCTGGTTCCACGGCGGTGGCGGCCTGAAGCTTTGGGAAGAAACCTATGCGCCGTTTAACCTGATTCCTCGCCCCGGAGGTTCCACCGGCGTTCAGATGGGCGGATGGTTCAACAAGAAAATCAACTCCATTAAAGATTATAAGGGACTGAAGATGCGTATCCCGGGCTTAGGGGGCAAGGTTATCGCCAAAGCCGGCGGCACGGTCGTCCTGTTGCCCGGCGGTGAGATTTTCACTTCCCTGGAGCGCGGCGTCATTGACGCTACCGAATGGGTCGGCCCATTACATGACCTTAGAATGGGATTTTACAAGGCTGCTAAATACTACTACTATCCCGGCTGGCATGAACCCGGAACATATCTGGAGTATTTCTTCAATAAAAAGGCATACGAATCGCTGCCAAAGGATTTACAGCACATCATAGACGCTGCCTGTATGGAAAATGAACACTGGGTACTGTCTCAATTCGACGCCCGCAATGGTGCGGCACTGCAGACGCTGATCAACAAGCACAAGGTAAATCTGATCAAGTTCCCCGATACGGTTCTCGATGACTTGCGCCAACTGGCTGCAGAAGTTGTGGCCGAGGAAGCAGCCAAAGACGCTATGTCCAAAAAAGTTAATGATGCCTTTCAAAATTTCCAGAAAGTGGTCGGGACCTGGGGCAGTGTTTCTGAAAAAGCCTACTACGATATCATTGCTTTCAAATTCTCTCTTAGGGGATAAAAAAAAGAGAGCTAAAATGATTCGGTTTTTACAAAAAAAATGCCATAAATCGCCGGCTGGTCCAGTCAGACCGGCCGGCGATTTATTCGCAAACACCTTTCCGAAAATGTACACTACGCCCTAAAATATGCAACTTTTATTGCCAACGGGCAGGGGATACTTGCAGAAGCTATGCTGGGCAGCACCTCACGCCGGGTGCTTAGGCGTTGTGAAAAACCCGTAATGGTTGTTCGCTTGCCGTCTGTTTGAGGAAAACCTATGGATAAATTTACTCAACCGGATTTTAAATCAGCTGCCCTGATAACTATCGACACCCAGCGTGACACTCTTGACGGACAGCCTTTCGAGACTCCGGGAACTTCTTTGATCCTGCCGCAAATGCAAAAACTGCTCCAGATCTTTCGACAACACGGCAAGCCCATAATTCACATTGTTCGGATATACAAAAGAGACGGGAGCAATGTAGATTTGTGCCGGCGTCAGGCCGTGTTACAGGGCAGCGAAATATTAATCGAGGATACACCTGGTTGCGAATTGGCGGCGGAACTTTTTCCAGACCAAAACATCACGCTTGATTATCAAAGATTGTTGTCAGGCGACATTCAAAGTGTATCGACTAATGAAGTTATTATCTACAAATCACGCTGGGGAGCTTTTTACCAGACGCCCCTTAATGCACACCTGAAAAGTCTTGGGGTTTCAACGCTCATCTTTACCGGCTGCAATTACCCCAACTGTCCCCGAACCTCCATATACGAAGCCAGTGAACGCGACTACAAAATAGTACTGGTTGAGGATGCTCTATCCAGTCTCTATCCGCAAGGGCGAGAAGAAATGAACAATATCGGGATCCATATCATGAGCACCTTGGACTTGCTTAAAGCGTTGAATATTTAAACTACGGCTGCGGCACGTTCTCCTTGCGCATTTCTGTGATGCCGGCCCACAGTGGAATCGCCAGAATCAAGACACCTAAGGCTGCGGTTCCGTACCAACGGGCAAACAAATAGGCATAACCGCTGATGGTGATGCCGATGGAACCTCCAAGGTAGTAGAACAGTACATATAAAGAGTTTGCACGGCCCCGGCCGGCGGTCAATTTACGGTTGAGAGATCCTGCGGCGGCGGCGTGTATTGTGAAAAAACCGGCACAAACCCCCAAAAGACTTACCATGATCACAGCCAACGATTGGATCAGCGTAATTCCGATGGATATGCCGAAAACCAACACACCCAGCAGCATGGTTTTGCCGTTGCCGATACGGTTGCAAAGATTACCGGCCAGCGGGCCGACGATAATTCCGGAAATGTATGCCAGGTACATCATCGTGATGATTGTGGTGGAGGCGTCAAAAGAAGGCCCCGAGAGATAAAAAGGCAGGTAATTAAAAATCGAAGAAAATACGAAGAAAGCCCCGAAGACCGCAATGTAGATGCGCATGAGATCTGGTCGTGAAAGCAGGGCGATAAAACCCGTGGCTTCGGTTTCAATCTCGCCGCTGTAGTCTTCCCGGGGCAGTAGACAAACCGCAACGATTGTTGCAGACAAGAGCAAGAAAGAAGCAATTCCAAAAGCATAGCGCCAGTGCAGTGCCTGGTGGATCCAGCCCCCTAACAAACGGCCTCCGAGGCCGCCGGCGACCGTGGCTGATACATAAGATCCCATCACAACGTTGAGTCGTTCTTGGGGTAAGCTTCTTGCCAGATAGGCTGCCAGACAGGTTGTCAGGGATGGGATAAAGAGCCCCTGTAAAAAGCGTGCGGTAACCAGAAGGGGCAGGCTGCGGGTTATGCTGCAGAAAAGACAACATACCGTGACTGCCAACCCGCCTGTTAAGATGATGGGTTTAATTGGATAACGATCAACTAACTTGCCAAACGGCAAAGTGGAAAGAGCGATACCGAGGATAACGAATGAAATGGTAAATGACGCCCGGGTTTCGCTGACTCCGAATTCTCCTTGCAGTACGGGCAGTACGGGCTGAAGAATGTAAATAGTACTGAAAGCGGCGGCTACGAGACAAAATACCACGGCCTGAAGGCTTAATCCGATTACGCCCGGACGTTTATAAGGTAAGTCAGACATTGATCAATAATATTAAGCATCAAACACTTGATGAATTCGACTTTTTACAAATTCGTCACTGATGGCATAGGTGTAAATAAATTCAAGGTACGATTATTCTGGATTCTTCTTTTTGTTGCATTTTCTTTAAATTTTCCAGCATCTTTTCAATGGAAATTTTCATGGCTTCCGGGAATTTTTCCATGGCTTCTTTCAGATTATTAGCCTCCAACTGGCTTTGGATCGGCAAGGGTCCTTGTGGGGTCATTAGCTGCGTATGTCCTACGAAAATCGGTTTACGGCTTTTATCTTTGATTCCGTTTGGTTTTACCGGCGCAAGGCGGCGGATGGAAGCCATATCGAGATCAGTAAAAGTCTCCTCAAGGTAAAGGTTGTTCTGATTCACCTGTAACTCAATTGCATTAATTTCGTCAGCACTGTCCATGGTTCATCTCCTTCAAGATTATTTTATAATTTTCAATACTGTAATCTTTCCTTTTCTATTTTGTCCTCTATAATTCGATCTAATTTTGACTTCAACTGCATTTTTTGCACTTTTTTCCATTGCACTAATATTTCAGGTGGAATCTTAAGTAAAAAAAGCCCGGGACGCATAATGAGGGCGTCTATGCCTGCATCTTCGTCCATTTGTCCGAATCGCTGAGTGCTGTCGAGAACAAAAGGAGACTCATAGAATTCGCCCGTGCCCAGGAAAACTCTCAAACAGACATGCCTTAACATATGGCCTTGACAATTTCCAAGGGCATGGGGGTTGGTGATGCAAATTACGGAAGGCGGTTTTTGGTTTTGGGAGTTCCAATGGCCGGTAGAACCCAAATATAGGCCTTCTTTAAAATAATTAATTGAATTGAGTTGGACGGAATTGGTCACAATAGCAATGTCCGGGTGTTTCACAATTTTCATGCCCACCCTTGCGAGCCGCATTAAAAACTCGAGTAGTTTTTCCTGATAGAGAAAATGATTGACCATATAGTCTTTTCCCTGCGGAATCATAGATCTTAATTGACATACAAAATTGAACACAGCTTGAGAGATCGGTGAAATCGGCCAAATTTCGTATAGACTTTGCAGATTGCCTTCTTCCAGATTTTTCCTGGTATCATCCAGCAATTCATGGTGCATTTTTTTTCCGAGGATAAGCGTTTTGTTTTCTTGTTTATGCTCGGGTGAGATTAGAAATTCGGCCCCCCTTCTTTGATGCGAAATTGATGACATTGTATCTTTTAATACAGATAGAGTTTCTTTTTGTGTCGTGCAAATATCTCTATATTCCTGCATAATCAGATAAATTCTATGATATACTTTATTTACTGTTTCCGGACTTTGCTTTAATGCAGCTTCATCTTGAATCAGAGTATGCATGATCCGAAGTATATCTTCATTATTTACGGTTAGCACAAGGCCTCTGCCCACCCTTAGAAGTTCCTCATCTTTGCCGTCCAAGACGCATTTAATAAAATTTTTGATAAATTCGGGGATTAAATAATCAGCCTTGGGTATATCCTCATCGTCTTTTAATTGTGAGAGGCTTTTGCCGAACCAGATATTGGCTGCTTGAACCTTTTCTTCTTTTGTGCCGGTTAGAATCTCCTGGATTTTTCGGTATACTTTTTGAAAGGCGTTCAGCCATGAAAAAATGAACTGTTTCTGATTTTCAATCAGACTTATATCCTGTGATGTGTAAATATAAATTGTTTCTATTTTAAAGTTATTGACCAACGTGCGGCTGGCTCTACCGCGTTCTTCAATAGCAAATTGATCCTGGTCCGGAATGATTTTTAGTAAAGATTCGACAACCAACAAAAAATCCGGTTTTATTTCGGAAAAATAGCTGAGAATATGGCGTAAATTTTGCGGGTGAGAGGCCCTGTTTCTATCGCGAGCCATCCGGGATAATATTTTGGCGAGAATAACATCTAAAAGATTATTGATGCCTGCTTGAATATTTTCAGGCAGTCCGCTCTTTTTGAGGAATTTATCGATATTTTCGATTTTCAGGCCAATATCGACATTGTCTGTACCCACAAGTTTATGAAATATACTTTCTATACCTTTGGCATGATGAAAGCATTTAATGGATTCTTGCAGATTTCGATGAATAGTGGTGGTATCATGATATTTTATCTGATTTGAAAACAGAAAACCTAAACCATGATCATTTAAGGAATGAACGAAATCACTCAGAAGGGTAAAATCAATCATATCAGCTCGATGCGGCTCTATAAATCATAATAATAATTGGTATGGCAATGCTTAAAGTAAACAATAACCCTTCATATGAGCTCCAGGCCTCGAATAGAGATTTACCTTCTCTACGTGCGTTGGCATATTCAGCCAAAAAGCCCAATCCCATTACTAACCAAAGTGTTAAAATCGTAACGATTATTGTCGGCGTGTTCATAGCTTAAACCTTTATCGTTTGAGAAAGTGTTAAATCTTTATATATATTACCATAAATGAGCGCAAACGCTCAACTGAGAGTCCGTAGTCCTTTGTCAGTTGTCCGTTGCTAAGCAACAAGAAGCGCGTTTATATTTCAACTACAGATGAACTATCAGAAGAGGCCATTTGGGCCTGTAAAAACCACTGACTACTGGCAATTGACAACTGACATCTAATCGAGTTTTGGCTCGATTAGCGTATACATTACTATTTAACAGAATAACATTCAAGTACATTTACCGTTTGGAAACGCCGTGAAAGTGTGGTATCTGACTTTTAATAATTCGATTGAAAAGGAGTGTTAATGGGTTTATTTGGAAAAATTGTTGGAGGTACTCTCGGATTTGCATTGGGCGGTCCCCTTGGCGCCATTGCCGGTGCGGCGCTTGGTCACGCGCTTGATTCCGATCAACAGCACGTCCACGGCATGCGGCGGCCTCAGCTTTCAACCGGTGAAGAGGCACAGCTGACCTTTTTTGTTGCGGCCTTTTCCATGCTTGCCAAACTCGTTAAAGTCGACGGCCGAATCTTAAAAGAAGAAATTGATGCTGTTGAAAACTTTATGGCGTACGACCTGAGTCTGGACCCCGAAAGCCGGAGAATTGCCAGTAATATATTTAATGCCGCTCTGGAGTCTCAAGAAAGTTTTAACAATTTTGCCGTCCAATTTTACAATCAGTTTCAAGCTCAGTACCAGATGCTTGATCTGATGATCGATATTTTGATCAGAGTTTCTTTCGCTGACGGGACGATCAGCGCAAGTGAAGAAAAACTGATTCTTACAGCTGTAAGAATATTCAACTTCAGTGATGAAAAATACAGACAGCTTAAGTCGCGATATGTTAAAGATTTGGACAAGTATTATGCCATTTTAGAATGTAACCCCAATGATTCAAATGCGCACATAAAAAAACAATTCAGAAAGCTTGTTTCGGATTATCATCCGGACAAAATAGCATCAAAAGGCCTGCCGGAAGAGTTTACAAAATTTGCCAATGACAAATTCCGTGAAATCAAAGAAGCCTATGAGGAGATAAAGCGAGAGAGAAAAATCACTTAGCCACAAAAAAAAATTGATGATTGATGATTGACGATTGATGATTGACTATTTGTGGAATTCACTCCCACTGACTTTTCAATAAATTAAAATTGACAGCATTCCTTCCTAAAATCATCAATCTGCAATCAAAAATAATCAATTATATTAAGCCTCTTTCACGGGCGATGTTTAGATAGGTTTTGTATGTATTTGACGGTGGAATCCACCGGTCCGCTTGGTCCTTTTCCACAAGACACATGGCTTCAAAATCGCAGGAAACAACACAAAGACCGCAACCGATACACCTTTGAAGATCGATTTGCGCTGTATCCTCAACAGTTATGGCGTCCATTTGGCAGCGATCTTTACAAATACCACAGGCCGTGCAGTTTTCTTGGTTGACGGTAACATAAAAACTAGAATTAACTGCTTTAGCAGGCTGATCCAGGGCTTTTAGATTTTTTAGAACCTGGCAGCAGCAGCCGCAGCACAGGCAGATGTTCGAGGGTTTCTGGGAATTTCCGGGTTGAAGTACCAGGCCGGCCTCAGAGGCTTTGTTCAGGATGTCAAGAGCCTGGTCCTTGGGGATCGAGCGGCCCAAACCGTTCTTTTCATAATAATAAGCTCCGCTGCCAAAAATCAGGCACGCTTCAAGGGGCTTGCCGCATCCTTTAGCCATGATATTATGTTCTTTTCTGCAGATACAGTCTGCTACAACAATTTTTGACTGCTGTTGAATAATTCTTTCGGCTTCCTCATAGGGCATGATGCTCATTTCCGCCGCAACGCTTTTGGATATGGGGATGACCCGGAGTTGCTTGGTTTTCTGTTTCATCCAGACATTCTGCATTAAATGCGGCATATACTCGTTAACCTCTTTAATCAGCTCTTCATCCAGATCATTAACATGATATTCCCAAATGCCGACAACAAATTGAGCCGCCATATAAAGATCCTGCTCCTGTTTGTGCATACTGAAAATCAGCCCTTTTTTTGACATGCTTTCCAAAAGTTGTGCCATACTCGATTCTTCCATGTTTAATCGTTCGGCAATGGCGGCAGCAGGTTCCGGAACCATAGAAAGAGCCACAGCGATTTCAGCTTCGCCGGGCGTAAACAGTCTTTTTAATATACGCAGTTCCACGCCTGAATCGGTTGCGGGAAAGCCTCCCGGAAGGTTATCAAGATGCTTGGCAAGGTTTTGATAAACTTTACTCATAATGTGTCCTTTCATAAAATCGCTAAAGCGATTTTATATGAAGCGGCTTTGCCGCGCTGAAGCCCTTTTCCCAAGGGTTGCTGAGAAGTTACAAAAATACGAGCTATTATAAAAATCTTTTTTTTAAGCGGCGCAGCCGCGTTATATTAAATCGCGGAGCGATTTAATTATCACAGATATTGCCGATCACCGCCCGGTTATTGAAGATGTTGTCAATTCTGACTTGAACCACAGTGTTTTCAAGATCATTTCCGTGGTCTGCTAAAACAGGTATGTAATTTGATGTCAATCCCTTTAAATATCCTGTTGATGAATCCCGCTTGCTTTCAATCAGTACTTTAAGCCGTTGCCCGAGAAATTTTTTGTAAAAATCTATTTTTTTAACGTTTCCGAGTTTGCGCAATTTTTCACACCTGGTTTTGATAATTTTTGACGGTACTTTATGCGGATATTGGCTTGCGGGTGTACCGGCGCGAGGCGAAAACGGAAAAACGTGCAGGTAGGTTACGGGCAGTTCTTGAATTAATGAATATGTATTTTCAAATGCCGCTTCAGTCTCGCCGGGAAATCCAATCAGGGTGTCAACACCGATAGCGGCATCTGGAACCAGCGCATTTATTTTCAAAACCAGGTTCCTGAAAAATGTACGAGTATACGGCCGGTTCATCTTTTTTAAGATGTCATCATCCCCGCTTTGTAGGGGGATATGAAAATGCCGGCAAAAACGATCCGATCCAGCCACAAGTTGAATAATATCTTGGGTGAGTTCGAGCGGTTCTATTGAACTCAGGCGCACCCGCTCGATCGCGGTTGATGCCTGTATTCGTTTCAAGAGGGTAAAGAGGTTCGTCTTGGGCGCAAGATCAAGCCCGTAAGCACCCAGATGCACTCCGGTCAGGACGACTTCACAGAAGCCGGCTTGCTGAATATTATGAATATTTTCCAATACGTTATCGGTTGTCATGCTGCGACTGCGGCCCCTGGCGTAAGGGACTATACAGTATGAGCAAAACGTGTTGCAGCCGTCCTGAATTTTTAAAAAGGGACGTGTGCGCTTTCCAAAAGCGGCGGCCGCCATTTGACTGAAAACACGTTCATCGGAAATTTCCCGACAGGTCAAGACAGGGTGCGGACGCTCCACGTGTTCTGTGGAAACGATCATCTCGGGGATCTTATGTTTATCGGCATGGCCGATGATGTCGCTCACGCCTTCAATTTTTTTGATTTCAGAAGGATCGATCTGGGCATAACATCCGGTGACGATGATACGTGCACCGGGATTGTTGCGAATGGCCTGCCGGATGGACTGCCGCGACTGCATGGCTGCTTTCTGAGTGACCGTACAGGTGTTGATGATACACAAGTCGGCATTTTCTTCACCAGGCAGTAAAATGCATCCCGCGGTTTTTAAGGATTGAGCGATGGCATCGGACTCATACTGATTCACCTTGCAGCCCAAGGTGCTGATGGTAAAACCGGAGGACGCATGCCGGTTGATGATGTCTATGTTCTTTTTCTTCAATTCAATAACTAATCCTGCCAAACGGAATAAAAGAAAGACTTTTTATCACGAAAGCCCGAAAATACGAAAACACGAAAAGATTATAAAATTTCGTGCTTTCACTATTTCGTGTTTTCGTGATTGATTTTTTAATTTCTAGCGGTAAAAGCACAAATGACTAAATCTCGTTATCCAGCATCCAGCATCCAGCATCCAGTATCAAGCATCCGGCTCGATCCATCCACCGCCGAGCACTTCATCATCTTTAAAGAACACGGCACACTGTCCTGGTGCTATGGCTGATTGCGGTGTATCAAAACGAACAACGGCTGTATGGGCGCCGGTGGGAATCAGTGTGGAAGCCGCTGCCTTGTGACGATATCTGACCCTGGTGTGCACTTTCATCGGCAGGGCCGGTTTTTGATGAATCCAGTTGATATTAACGATGTTGCATTTAAAAGAGAGCAAGTCTTTTTTAAAACCGACCTTAAGCCGGTTTTGTTTCCGGTCCATGCCGACAACATAGTAGGGGGCAGAAGCCGGGCAGTTGATACCGCGCCGCTGACCGATAGTAAAAAGATGCAGCCCCTGGTGCCGGCCCAAAATGTTGCCGCCAGAGTCTTCTATAAGTCCGGGCTGGGGTTCAAACTCCGGCTGTGCAGCTAAAAAATCTCCATAAGTTTGGCCTTTGATAAAGCATATATCCTGGCTTTCTCCCTCTGTGACAGGAGCAAGTCCTTTTTGATCGGCCAGCTTAATAACGTCGGATTTTTTCATTTCTCCAAGGGGAAAGCGGGCTCGGGCCAGCTGCTGCCGGGTCAAAAGAGCCAGAAAATACGACTGGTCTTTTTTTGAATCAACACCTTTCCAGAGTTGAAACCGGCCGTTGCGATCCGGTCTAATTCTGGCATAATGCCCCGTGGCAAGGTATGATGCGCCCAGTTCGCGGGCAAAGCTCAGAATAGTTCCAAATTTTATTGACCGGTTGCATACCATGCATGGATTGGGAGTTTGACCATTCTGGTAGGTTCTCGTAAAATAATCTATTACAGTTTGCTTGAACTCGATGCTGCAGTCTAAAAGTCTGATATCAATTCCCAGCTGGGACGCTATTGGGGCAATTTTATGTGCGGCCCGGGCTTTGATGTCGGCGTATAAGTGAGTATCTGTGTTTGCAAAACCTGTTTTTTTTTTATGAACAGACGGCTGAACTTCATATCCGGTAATAAAATGGATGCCTATAATGCTGTGTCCCTGTTCCTTTAGAAGATAAGCGGTCATAAGGGAATCTATTCCACCGCTTATGGCAATGGCGATTAGAGGCTTCATTAGAAAAAGGCTTTGTTTGTGGGGCGAGCTTCCATGGCCCGGCTCGGGCAGGCCGGCAAGCAGAGTTCACAGACACTGCATTTTTTTTGATTAAAATCGACCAGCATTTCAGGTCGCTGGACAGCAAGTGCGCCGGTGGGACAAACAGCGGTGCAGGCTCCGCAGTGGGTACATTTTTTTTTGGTACGCTTTACTTCCTGGGATGCATTTTGAACCTGTACTCCCTGGCTCTTTAGATATTTTACCCCTTCCTTAAAGTTTTTTCTGGTTCCGGACAGCTCCAGAACCATGATGCCTTCTTTTCTTGGAAGTACGGCGGCATTGAGGATGTTAAATGTCAGATCGTAATCTTTTACCAAGTAACAGACGATCGGCTTTTCAACCTCGGTTTTTGGAAATCGAAGAACAAGTATTTTTGAATACACGATAAACCTCCGAAAAATTCTTTATATTCAGTTTAAAAAATATGGATCATCTCCAAAAGA
>JAQYVG010000620.1:0-252 GCA_030145595.1 Desulfobacterales bacterium
GAAAGGTAGATGCCGCAATTCTTGTTGTTAAGTATGGCAAAGTAAAACGTAGATCGATTGAAGAACAGGTGGAGATGATCGGCAGAAAAAAAGTTCTTGGTGTTGTCTTCAACTGTTTTGATGTACGATCTTTGAAGCATTCCGGTTATGGGACATACAGCAATTATACCAAGTACTATGGCAGGCGGTAACGCGGACATCGGATGGATCGTCGTCGGGGCGTTTCTATGTTTTAGACTTACAGGTTACCCT
>JAQYVG010000620.1:262-580 GCA_030145595.1 Desulfobacterales bacterium
CACCTGGCTCAAATGGAGCAAATTAAATTCCAATTGGAATTTGTGATTTATATTTTCTCTCCGAGGCGTAGGCTCTACGAGGCGTAGGCTCTACGAGCCGGAGGCCGGTTTGTCCGAGTTAGGGCCTCATGCTTAAAATTTTCAAACAATATTATCCGATACGCAACATTTTTTTTGTTATGGGTGAGGGGCTCCTGATATTCATATCGATTATATTTGCGGTAATAATGGCTTATGGTTTTCATTTTATGGTCCTGGACCAGTGGCTATTCTTCAAGGCGGCAATCGTGGCCCTTGTCTGCCAGGCTTGCCTCTACT
>JAQYVG010000621.1 GCA_030145595.1 Desulfobacterales bacterium
GGGGCAGACTTTAAATAGCAAGAACTTTTGGAAACAATATTCCTTGGTCAACTGTCTTTTTGTGATGCAATATTTTTTACCCTTCGCTAAGCTTTGAATATAATGTTCATAACATGTTTATAACCTGTTCATAACTTTTGTATATTTGAGATTTCTGTATAAACTAATAACTCTATAACAGATAGTAATTATTTAATTTTATGGACTATTAGGGCGGTTGCGCCAATGCTTTTGTAGTTTCCGGCGACTGGTCAGGGTCTAGCTCGACCTGTTGGGTCGTAGCTGAAAGCGACCTGTGGGGTCGTAGCTCGAAGAGCGAAGCCCCAAGCCTAAAGAGCGAAGCCTGAAGCCGGCCAATTAATTGGCTTTCTCTGCGCTCTCTGCGAGCTCTGCGGTGAAAACAACCCCTGGCCCCGGGTTTCACAAGTCACGGTCGATAGCCCGGGAGCCGTGCGCCTAGTCAATCGCGTAAAACTGGCCGAAGTCGAAAACACCACCATGGCTTATTAATTAAGTGGACTGATTCAACTTAGGATGTCCCCTACTTTCCCCGGCACATTTTACTCAGCTTCTTT
>JAQYVG010000622.1 GCA_030145595.1 Desulfobacterales bacterium
TTGTCGAGCTTTAAATGATGTAAAAAATGGGGACCGTGGAAATTTAATAGTTGGTGCAAGCCAAACAATTGGAACATTGCTTTCCATTGAAAAGACGGCCCATACAAAAAATCCCAAAAGCAGGTATTTCAAAGCACGTAAAGGAAAATCCATCCAGGCTGGAAGTTGATAGTTTTTTCCGAAAAAACGGCCTCCAAACTTCCACAACCATTCTGACAGGGTTCCTACCGGGCAAAACCATCCGCAAAACGATTTTCGCAGCGCAATTGAAAGCAAGCATGCAAAGCCAAAGATAACCATTGCGGCTGGATGAACAGGGTCCCACATGCCTGTCTGCAAAAACAGTTTCCAGCCCATCAGAGCTCCAATAGGAAGAAAACCCTCAACACCCGGAGGTCTTGCCACGGTGATAACACCATCGCCGGATGACTGATGAACATATACAAAAAACTGGACCCCGATTCCGATGGTTACAAGGAATACGACCAGCTGCACCCAGTTTCGTTGGCCCCATGGGACGGGTTGATTCTTTTTGTTTTTCGTCTCAAGGAACCCATTGTCATTTTTATGTT
>JAQYVG010000623.1 GCA_030145595.1 Desulfobacterales bacterium
GCAAACAACTTTTTGGCCGATTGTTCAGTCAGTTGCTGGTTTGCCTATGGGCTTATAGCTCTGCCGTAGATGCGAACGTAAGTTAATCATAATACCTAACTATCTTAGGTATTACTACTACGCCAACAGATGTTTGGACGATTCATTAGCCAGCTAAATTAAAAGCTGTGTGCAAGCTTCTAATCAATACCTAACTATCTTAGTACTACAACGCTATTTAGATTTATTCGTTGCTGATAAGGTCTTGTTACATAAAAAGTTATGTTAATTATGTTAAATTCGAAATCCGAATATCGAAATCCGAAACAAACTCGAAATCCAAATTACCAAAATTCAAAACAAGTTTTCAGCTTCCGTAAGCGTTTTGTTTTGAAAATTCGGATTTTGAACATTCGATATTGTTTCGGATTTCGGATTTCGTGCTTCGTATTTCGGGACAATAAACCAGGTTTTTGCTATTAAGTGGCGTTGTAGTATTAGGTATTCTTGCTATGCAAACAACTTTTTGGCCGATTGTTCAGTCAGTTGCTGGTTTGCCTATGGGCTTATAGCTCTGCCGTAGATGCGAAC
>JAQYVG010000624.1 GCA_030145595.1 Desulfobacterales bacterium
AGGGTCGGTGATGGCAATAAAGTGATCTCCGGCTTTATCCGGGCCCAGGGCATCGCTCACCCAGTTGTAGAAGAATTTAAAAAAGGAAAGGGTCTCAACCGTAGTACCGGACTTCGTGGATACAATAAAGAGGGTTCGGGAGGGATCGAGCCGTTCAGCATGAGCCAATACTGCGCCCGGATCGGTGGTATCGAGAACGGCCATGTCTATAAAGCCCTCTTTTACGCCAAAGGTCTTTCGAAAGACTTCCGGTGCAAGGCTGGAGCCGCCCATTCCCAGCAGTAGACCATGAGTGTAGCCATCGCTTCGCACACCATCGGCCAGCTCTTCCAGCCGTTTAACACTGTCGCCCATCACCTCGGCACTGTGAAGCCAGCCCAAACGGTTCGTGATCTCTGCCGACTCCGGTTTCCAAACGGTATGGTCATGCGCCCAGATGCGGGACATCACCTGTTTGTCTCTCAATTCCGCCAATTCCCTTTCAAAAGCGCCTTGGTATGACCCGAGACTGAATGCGGCATCCTGTCGGCCGGTTATCAGCTGTTCTCGCTTCTCCCTAATGCTCGCCAT
>JAQYVG010000625.1 GCA_030145595.1 Desulfobacterales bacterium
ACGTACTAAAGTACGCCTCCCCGCCAAATACATGCGGGACAAGCGGGCGAAAACCCTTGTGCGGCCTTGCTCATCGACCCTGATTTTATAATTTGGCCCTCATTTATGAATTGGAAACTGCTTAGCGTTCAAATTTATTCATGGATGGGCACTAACTAAAGAATAGATAAATAAACGGGCAAAGGAGAAGAAAATGGCTGAAGATCTAAAGAAAATGTATCGAACAATCATGGATGACCACTTTCCGCCTAATATGGAGATTAGTTTTGTGGACCAGGACAAAAGACAGACCCTTTTTTATGAAAAGGTTTCCTGGGTCATCGATGAGGTTCAAAAAGGATTAAGATACGGCGAAAATCCCGGCCAGGAAGCGGCTCAGTACAGGCTGACCAATGGTAATCTGGTGTTAGGGGACAGCCAAACGATTCAGGCGGGGCAGTATCTGGCGTCCGATATTGAACTGCTGCAGTCCGGCAAGCATCCCGGTAAAACCAATTTGACCGATGCGGACAACTCTTTGAATATCTTAAGATACTTTGTGGATAAACCCACAGTGGTGATTGTCAAGC
>JAQYVG010000626.1 GCA_030145595.1 Desulfobacterales bacterium
AATACTAGTAAACTCCGATAGAAAATTATCACCAGTGGCATCGACTAATCTTCCTCTATACTGCTGTATAAGATTCGTTATTGCCTTACGATAAGTAGTCAGTGTGCGGATGGTTGCCTCTTCATCATCTCTCATAAGTAGGCTGTAACCTTTGACATCAGCACTGAGGATGGCGGCGAGCTTACGTTTGAAGTCTTGTTCGGCCATGGGAGAACCTCTTAGGGTTTTGAGTTGAGGGTTAGGTTCAATGACGCGATTGGTAATGGAATTTTCACTCGAGTACGAAGTCAGCAGAGCATAAAGTGTTCCAAAATGTAACTCTCATCGAGATGGAGAGCAGATTTCACATGAGAATCTTTATTAAAAACACTACGATAAAAATGCAGGCAAGTCAAATGAATAGATTGAATTATATCAAACTGCTATGTATCACCTTGTGGCATTAAGGTGTGGGTTGTATCGAAGGAAAAAACAGAGGACTCAAATTCAAGATAACTTGCCTCAATCGTGCATTTCTAAAAATAGAAGATTGGGAATCCTAATCGGAACATTACCAAAGTCCCGCATAT
>JAQYVG010000627.1 GCA_030145595.1 Desulfobacterales bacterium
AGATTGGACGGTGCCATTAGGATGACTGCAAAGTAGTTGCTGAAAATGCAATATTAAAATCAACCGGGGTATCTAAATTAGTACCTTTGAGTTAATGAAATTTCAATCATCAAATAACAAATTACAAACAATTCCCAAATTCCAAACTCCAATGACCCAAACAAGATTTACCTTGCCAAATTGTTCTGTTTCAACTTTAACACCGGCAAAGTGAATTTTGTTTGGGGCACAGCCTTTAATTTGATGCACTACTATTTCGGTGTGTTTTGAAATTGAGATTTGTTGTTTGGAATTTATTTGTTATTTGGGATTTGTAATTTGGAATTTATGCGATAACCTGATCAATATGGCGCATATTGGCCATCGTTTGTTAGGCTAGAACCTTGTACCGTTCAGTTTACTTACCCACCTGTTTTCCCAGCTTATCGCACAACTTCAGTATCCCTTCCAAATCAAAATCTTCTGCCAGCCGGCCGATAGTATCGCTTAAGTCGCCATAGGTATCAGATTTTGATCGAAGCGCTTTTGCAATGGCTTTCAATTCGGAAATATTTCCCATATCGGCGGC
>JAQYVG010000628.1 GCA_030145595.1 Desulfobacterales bacterium
GACCTATGTATAACGATCAGATATAATTGTTGTATTGAAGGTTTCGTTTTTTCTCAAACAATATGCCGCCGGGTAAATTATTGCTTGGCAATTTTAAGCTAAAATCGCTTTTGGGTCAATAACTATTAAATTATTTTATAGTTGCATAAAAAGTTTTTATGGCCGGAGAAGGACATTGTCACTGGTCACTGGATACGGGTTGTTGGAGACTTGACATAAAACCTGTGCAGAAGATAAAATAAAATCGCTTCGCGATTTTATGAAACGCGGCTGCGCCGCTTTGATAGGGGGGGATGAATTATGAATTTTTTAAGATTGGCAATTCTGCTTATATTTATCGTAGGGTCCCTTCCGGCGTCCGCGGAATTTTACAAGTACGTGGATAAAAACGGAGTCGCCCTTTATACCGATGACCTCAGCCAAGTGCCGGTCGATCAGCGCCCCGGCCTTAAGGAATTTACGGAATCAGCTATTAAAGAGCCTATCAGCACGCAAAACACGGAAACACCGTCGATTGCATATGAACAAAATCAAGAAGCCAAAGAGGACATCGATGCAATCAGAG
>JAQYVG010000629.1 GCA_030145595.1 Desulfobacterales bacterium
GATCGTTTCGAGTAATCGGTATCCAGTGACCAGTAACCAGAATAAACCCAACAAACTGCTTCCTGCGTTGAGCGGTTCAACGTTCAAGCCCGCCCTGGCCTCCGGCTCGTAGAGCCTACGCCTCGGAGAGCGCGACGACCATTATCAAGGAGATCAACCCTCTGCTATTGAAAGCATGTGCCTTGGATCCAACTTCTTGAAATCAGGTCTGGGCCAGGGGTTCCGGGTTGATGAACCCCAACAGGCTCAATCCAAAAGAATTACGCCTCCATAGAGGCGGCAAATAATTTTCACCCAATGGGTGAAAGAGAATAAGCCCGGCATTGGGCTGCAACTGTAAGTAATGTCAATATGTTGTAACCCTTGAACCTGGAACCCTGAACCTAGAACCGATCAGTTTAGGAAAGAATCTCATGTCCAGGCCACTGGGGATCCAATATCCGGACGCATGCTATCCAGCCGAACTCGTCAAGATTGAAACGCGGCCGGGGGGTTACGCTAAGGCTCATTCTTATCAAACCTGATAATCCTGTGGAAACTGTTGTCCTGCTTGAGAGCGGGCCT
>JAQYVG010000062.1 GCA_030145595.1 Desulfobacterales bacterium
ACTTTAGTACGTCGAGGGCGGAAACCCGCGGAGAACGCCGCTCATCGGAAAAATAGCCATTTATGGATGGAAACTAAAATACGCCTTTATCTGCAAACTCCTTGATCTGATCTTCGCCATAGCCGAGTTCTTTGAGGATGGGTATCGTGCTTTCTCCAAAATTGACCGGCGGAGTGCGGATCGAGCCGGGAGTTTCGCTCAGCTTCACGGGCACTCCCAAAGTTGTGGTGGTTTCCCCTTTTTGGTCACGGATGTCAACCACCATGTTGCGTTGCCGAAAAAGGGGCTCTTGCAGTACTTCTTGCAAGTTGCGGACCGGCCCCCAGCAGATATCCATATCGGCCAGTTCGGATTCCCATTCAGTCAGGGTCTTTTGTTTGAAGGTTGTACGCAAGCAATCAACGATTTCAAGCCGGCGCTTTTCATCGTACTGCAATGATGCGTATGCCGGCACCCCCAGATGGTCGCACAGGCGCTTCCAGAAGCGGTTTTCCACGGCACCGATGGAGAGGTAGCGTCCGTCAGCTGTCTCGTAGGTGTTGTAACAGGCATAGCGATGGGAAAGTAGTATTTCACCCCGCTTGGGGTCCTCGCCGGTGCGCTGCTGTAAAAAAAGAGTCAGCGGCAGCAGGCTGACCATGGAATCGGTCATGGAAATATCGATATATTGTCCCTTCCCGGTCCTTTCCCGGGCCACCAGCGCCAGCAGAATTCCGATGGCGGCATTCATACCGCCGCCGGCGATATCGGCGATTTGGACCCCTGGAATCGAGGGCGGACGATCGGGTTCGCCGATCAGATCCAACACACCGGAATGAGCTAAAAAATTTACATCGTGTCCGGCCCGATCGCGGCAAGGTCCGGTCTGGCCGTAACCCGTGATGGAGCAGTAAATGATTTTCGAGTTGATCTTGCAAACCGTATCGTAATCAATGCCGAGCCTGTGGACCACCCCGGGACGAAATCCCTCCAAAAGAACATCGGCCCTTTCAACCAAGCGGAAGAAGATCTCTTTGCCTTCCAAAGTCTTCAAATTCAACGACATATGTTCTTTGTTGCGATTGACCGTGGTGATGAACAGGTCGTCTGCGATGAAACGTTTATCTTCAATTGCGATGACGCGTGCTCCGTGGTCGGCCAGCATCATGGAGCAACAGGGTCCCGGTAACAGACGAGACAGATCCAGTACAGTAATTCCGGCCAAAGCACCTTCGTTTGACATAAATACCTCTTTTAACTTATATTATCTCGGTAAAAATATTGAAGATAATCACGAAAACACCCCGGTAAAACAGGCTATGCCTCGGAGCATGCGAAATAAAAATTATAGTTTTCGTGTTTTCGTACTTTCGTGTTTTCGTGATAGGCGTTTTTATTTTTAGGTTGTCTGTAATCAGTTTATTTTTTTATGGGAAGATGTCGCCATATTCAAACATACCTTTGTCAGTCGCCCTTGAGGCCTGTGGACGACACCAGTTCTCCGGTAAAGCTTCCAACAACAACTTTGCTTTTTATTTTAACGGGCATGCGCCGATGATCAGCAGTGACCCACAATTGAATTTTGGCATTTTTACTTTTATCAAAGACACCGCCGATATGTTTTACTTCGGGCTCGATGAGATAGGTATCATAGGTACCGCTTTCAAGCTTTATAGTCTCCCTTTTGATAACGGCAAGTCTGCCGACAACACATTTTTTTCCATCCGTTACCGGTCGTTCTATAATCAAATCTTCCTTGAGATCAAAAAGGCGCGAGTAATAAAAAGCGGACAAGGGATCAAATGATCCTGGAAGTAAGTCGATGGGCTCTAGTTCTTCATTGAAATTGGAATATTGAGCTTTGTATTTTTTCCAATCGTATTGCACCACAATATCTCTATGACTATTTCCTTCCAACTGATTTTTTTTATACAAAATTGAGCGGGTCATCTTAATGTCAGTATAAGCGTCTATCCTGTCCCGGACTTTATAAAAAGGATCGATAAATTCATTGCTTTTGGCTGTCAGCAAGAAATGGTAAGATTTAATTCCATTTACAATTTCGATTGGCAGCACTTCAAGGACGGCCTCACCGGCCGGAATAAACGTCCATTTAAGCTCAAACGTCAGTTTTTCACCGGGATGAAATGGAAAGCTCATGTCTTCTGCTTTGATGTTCTCGCAAAACCCAAGCACAGTCAGAAATATCGCCGCAACCACAGCAAACGATAATAGAATCCGAAACCATTGATCGCACACATATACTATTGGAGATTTGATAGATTTTAACATTTGTGTCCAATTTTTTACCAGTCACTGAGATCCAAAAAGCAGCTGATTTTGGATTCTGGCCTTTAGATTATAACAAATGTGTAAACTCTGCCTCAATGACCTGGAACAATTCTTCACCGACGGCAAGCCCTAAATCGATAAACTGGGGGCCATACTTTTTCCCGGTTTCCGTGCGGAATGTATCTTTGATGTTGGCAATCTTTTCCATTCCCTGGTGGTAAAGGTCTATAAATTTTACAATAGGCGTTTTAGAAAAGGTTACCATGGACCATATGGTATCTTTAAAATTGTCAGGTCCCCAGCGAAATTTATCGGCATCATAGAGGCAGTCAGAAACGAGTACGCCTTCAAGGTTCTTTATTGCTATCGTGGCTTTGAAAGCTTCATGGTTGAGGATTGCCCGTCTGATATCCTCGATCTCATCAGGAGCAAGGGGATATGTTTTCAAAACTTTCCTGGCATAGGCAGCGCCTTGCTCGGCATGATTATCTTTTTTGCGTTTAAAATCATGAAGGAGACCGGCACATTGGACAATGAGGACTCGACGATTTGTAAAATCAGCAGCGTGTCCGGCTGATTTACTTTCAACGATCATTAGGGCGCCGGCGTCTACGGCCACCTTAACGGCGTGCTTGAAGCCATGTCCAAAATCTTCTTCCACGTACTTGGCAACAAAGGCCTGTAATTCAGCAGTGACAGGATGGTTGTCAAGACATTGCCGGGACAGTTCTTTTGCCGAGGAGTGGTCTTGATAAAAATCAGGGGCAGGCAGGCGTGAAACAATTTGGCGGGCTCGTTGACGCAGACGAGCGTAGACATGTTCCATACTATCTCGTGCCTCCCGGTGAGCGGATCTATTACCTTATGAGGTATTATGATTCTGATAACAGGCTTAATTTACAGGAAAAGAGAAAAAATTGCCACATACCTTCCATTTCCCGTCTTCCTTGACAACATTAATTGTCTCATCAACCTCGTAAGTATTGCCGAGGTTAAATAATTTGGCAACAAACGGATAAACAGGATTTATAGCAACTCTGCTTTTGCCTTTTATTTGGACCTGGGCGTTGGTAGCGCTTTGAGATAGGGTTTCGATGTCAATATTGTAAAGCTTATGCTTCATGAAATCGGTTTTAAAGCCCCGATCTTTTGCCTTTTGAGCGGTCAGATAAATATATTTGTCCACAAGATCAACATCGCCGGATGTCAACCGTTCAGTACAAATTCTTTCGGCCATTGCTTTGTCTACCTTAAAATAGGCTTTGCTAAATTCAGCCACCGCCCTGCCCGGTGTATCTTTACCGCCGGCAAAAGAAAACAACACCTGAACAAAGGACCCCACTATTAACACAAGAATTATAGCTGCAACCTTATTCATCTGAGCCATCTGACTTCCTCCCTCCGAGCTTTCCCACTAATAATATTCTATAACCCTAATCGAGTTGGATTTACAACTGACAACGGACAACAAACAACTGACACGTTAAATTCTAGCACATCTTTAAAGATTTTCAGATAACATGGAATAAATCTTGAAACAAGCCTTATTCAATTTTTTAATTTATTACTAATTGAACTGCCTGAATATTTATGATATTCCTATATTATGCCTATTAAAGATATCGCCCAAGAATTGATTGTCCTGCTAAGTATTTCGCTGTTTGCTGCATTTACGGTAAACTTTTTCTCTCCCAAGGGCATCGCCTTGCTCGGTGACTGGGACACCTCAAAAGGCGTTATTTCTGCAAAATCCAAAGAAAATGTCGTTGTCCATGAACTTGAAATTGAAAATGTGCTGGCTGCAAAACAGATTTATGACAGCGGCAGTGCTGTTTTTGTCGATGCCCGCGCTGAGGAGTTTTTTGATAAAGGTCACATAAAAGGGGCGGTATTCCTGCCTGTGGGCCTCTACGATGCCTATATTGACAAATTTAAAGCAGCATATCCGCTTTCAGTATACATCGTTACCTATTGTTCGGGCAGAGAGTGTGATGACAGCCATCAACTGGCCCAAAATCTTTTTGCAGAGGGTTATACCAATATCAGCGTTTTCATAGACGGCCATCCCGGCTGGCAAGAGGCGGGTTATCCGCTTGAATAGCACCCCAATTGAGTTGAACTCAATTGGGTGGTTGCGTGTTACGCGTTACGAGTTGCGCGTTTAGATTTTTAAATATGTAGCTTTAAGATAGTTTTTTTGACAGGAATAACTGGATAGATTCGATGATTTAGTTTTCACAGTTTCTTTGAGAAACTGTGAAAATTATGAATAAATCCTGTCGATCCTGTCGATCCTGTCTGAAATATATTTTATTCTGCGGAATTATTTATGTCGTCATATTTAATAAAAATGCTGAATAACAGCTGGTTAGAGTTAGCTGCGCGCTGGTTTTTAGGCATGATCTTTTTGTATGCCAGCTATCACAAAATCGCTGCCCCGGCACAATTTGCTAAAATCATTTACGGCTACTATCTTTTTCCGGACATTTCCATCAATATTATCGCCATCGTTTTGCCGTTTTTAGAACTGTTCTCAGGCCTTGCATTGATCCTGGGCATTTATCCCCGATCGGCTGCGCTAATTACCAATGGAATGCTTCTGGGTTTTATTATCGCTCTTTCCATTAATCTGATACGGGGGCAGCAATTCGACTGCGGCTGTTTTCCCTTTGGTGAGGGCGGACATACTTTTACAGTCGGACAATTACTGGTGCGGGATATCGTCTTTTTTGTTTTAGGGCTGCAAGTCCTTTTGTTTGATAGTAATCGACGCTGGTGTCTGCGTCAAAGCGGTAATATTTTAATGAAGAATCAACACCTTGAGAGCATATAAAAGATGAACGTCGAACATCGAACGTTGATGATCCCGTAAAAAGTAAGAAAAACGACTTTTTACGAGAGTGTTTTGTATTTGGTCTTTAGTGTTTGGTGATCTAGCAAACTGGTATATAAGCATATATTTGAAGCAAAACACAAAATACTAAACACCAAACACCTGATGAATTCGATTTTTTACGAATTCATCAACGTTGGATGTTCGATGTTCAAATTGTTGCATCTGAAATTACGACTAAACCTTCATATCACGTTGAAATTACATATACAGGTCAGGAGTTCTGAATTTCTTATAGTTCTAACTCGTTTATTGCTTTTTTGCTTTACACCATGGCTATTTTGCTATAATTAATATAGTTCAAATTTTTTTCGTTTAAGACTTTAGGTTCGTTCCTCTTGTTGGTATTTTCAGCTATCTGTATCTTTGGCTTCACTGATATCTATGAAACCTTATAATCCAAAAGGGCAGTCCAGCAAGGAAACGCACATGCCCGCAAAAATAAAGGCTCTGGGTCTATGCCTCGGGGCCTCTACCATATCTATTGTTCAGGTCGAGCAGGAGTTTGTTGCAGATGAAAAGAACATGCCCAAAGGCAAACCCCGCCTGATCGCATATTCACTTCATCCTCACGAAGGAGATCCCAAACGAACTCTAGTTTCTGCAATAGAAAAGCTGGACTTGAATTCATTTGACAGGATCGGCGCCACCGGCAGAAAATTTCGTACCTTCGTGAATATTGCCTCCATATCTGAACCGGAAGCGGTCGAATTTGCCTACCCGTTTGTCAAACCTGATGATGTTTCATGTCCGGCCGTTGTTTCTGCCGGCGGTGAAACCTTCATGGTCTATGTTCTGGACCGCTTCGGAAAAATTTCCAATGTACTAACCGGCAACAAGTGCGCCTCCGGGACCGGCGAGTTCTTTCTTCAGCAACTGCGCAGGATGAACGTATCCATGGAAGAAGCCGCCCAGTGGGCCGTTACCGTGGAGCCGCATCACGTCTCCGGCCGCTGCTCGGTTTTTTGTAAATCCGACTGTACCCACGCAACCAACAAAGGTATTCCTAAATCACAAGTAACCGCCGGGCTTTGCCAGATGATGGCCAACAAAATCCTTGAACTTTTAAAAAAGGTCGAAAGAAAAAACATAATGGTCACCGGCGGAACAGCCCGCAACCAAATGATGGTCGAGCAATTGCGTCAGGAAATTCCCGGATTGATCGTACCACCGGAAGCTCCTTATTTTGAGGCCCTGGGTGCAGCCCTCTGGGCCCTGGAAAACGAAACCGCCCAATTTCCCGAAATATCGGAGTTGTTCAGCACCAATATGGCCTCATTTGATACGCTGCCGCCCTTGCCGGATTTTAAAAATATGGTTGAATTTAAGACCATTGAACAGGGAGAAATCCATGCTGGTGATGAATGTATTTTAGGGCTGGATGTCGGCTCGACTACCACCAAGGCGGTGCTTGTGCGCCAGGCCGACAACGCCATACTGGCTTCAGTTTATCTGCTGACCAGCGGTGACCCGGTGGGAGCTGCTCGCAAGTGCTACGGTTCCATCTTAAGCCAGGTTAAAGCCAAAATTAACCTTCAAGAAATATCAATTGTCGGCCTGGGGGTCTGCGGATCCGGTCGCCAGATTGCGGGTCTGCACGCTCTAACCGATGGCGTTATCAACGAAATCATCGCCCATGCCGCTGCGGCTGTTCATTTTGATCCTGATGTGGATACCATCTTTGAAATCGGGGGCCAAGACGCCAAATACACCTATATTACCAACGGCGTGGCCTCTGATTATGCCATGAACGAGGCTTGTTCCGCCGGGACAGGGTCATTTCTGGAAGAGTCGGCATATGAGACCCTCGGCGTTCAGATGGAAGATATTGCTGACATCGCCCTGCAAGGGATGAATCCTCCCAATTTCAACGACCAGTGTGCCGCCTTCATTACCTCCGACATCAAAAATGCCATTCACGAAGGCGTAGAACACCAGGATATCGTCGCCGGTCTGGTCTATTCCATCTGCATGAATTACTCCAACCGGGTGAAAGGCAACCGGCCGGTTGGTAAAAAAATTTTCATGCAGGGCGGGGTCTGCTACAACAAGGCGATTCCTTTTGCCATGGCATCTCTTGTGGGCAAACCGATCATAGTACCTCCTGAACCCGGGTTGATGGGTGCCTATGGCGTTGCCCTGGAAGTTAAAGAGCGGCTTGATAAGGGCTTGATGGACCGGCAGCCTTTTGACCTGCAGAGCCTGGTAAACCGGGAGGTTGTGTACGGCAAATCTTTTGTCTGCAGAGGCGGCAAAGAAAAATGCGACCGGCGCTGTGCAGTAGCCATGATCGAGCTTGAAGGGAAAAAATATCCTTTTGGCGGTGCTTGCAACCGATACTATAATATGCGGCACAATATCAAATATGATGCCGAGAAACTGGATCTCATACGGGTCCGGCAGCGGCTTGTATTTGAGAAGTACGGTGCTAAATGGCCGCCGGACCGCCCCACAAAGCCCAAAGGCAGGATCGGATTCAACAGAAGTTTCATGGTCAATACCTATTATCCGCTGTATTCAACATTTTTTGCCGAACTGGGCTTCGAATCCGTTATCCCGGATTTTCCATCCCAGGAAGGTATTGACCAGAAAAACGCCGCTTTTTGCTATCCGGCAGAGTTGGGCCATGGTTTTTTCCACGAGCTGCTGCATATGGAGACGCCTTTAGAGTTCATCTTTTTGCCCCATTTTAAAGCGGTCCCTGCTTTAGACGATCATACCAGCTCACAAGTTTGTCCTTTTGTGCAAGGAGAGACCTTCTACCTACAGGCTACATTCCGGGAAAAACTTGCAGAAATCAAGAGCAAGGGGACAAAAATTCTGACACCCCTTTTAGATTTGACTCAAGGGCTGGAATCGGGCAAGGAAGCTTTGATTTCAACTGCGATTCAAATGAATGCCAGCAGGGCGTCGGCCGAGAAAGCCTTTGCTAAAGCGCTTGTCAAACAGCAACAGTGCTTTAACGAAATGACAGAGATCGGGGAAAAAGCCATCGAGCAACTTCAAACCGATCCGAAGCAGATAGCCGTTGTGCTTTTTTCAAGGGCATATAATGGATTTGTTGAAGAAGCACATATGGGCATCCCCCACAAAATTGCCTCCAGGGGTATTCTGGTAATACCCTACGATTTTCTTATGTTTGACGGTTATAAAACCAAGCGCCATATGTACTGGGGGATGGGTCAGCGCATACTCAAGGCCGCCAGGCTTGTCCAAAAGCATCCTCAGCTGTTCGGCACGTTTATAACCAATTTTTCCTGCGGGCCGGATTCGTTTCTCATCGGATACTTCCGGGATATCATGCATAGGAAGCCTTCTTTGACGCTTGAGCTCGACAGCCACACCGCCGACGCCGGTCTGGAAACAAGAATCGAAGCGTTTTTAGACATTGTCAGCGCCTACCGTCAACTGGTGGCAAAAAAACAGATCGTTTTCACAAAAAAGCCTTTTGTTCCTGCCCGGGCGCTTTTGGATAACAGTGTTGCCAAAGTTATTACATCATCAGGTGAAGTGCTGCCGATGAGCGATCCGCGGGTTAAGCTGCTGACTCCGTCCATGGGAGATACTTCTTCTGATTCCCTGGCTGCTGTATTTCGTGGATTCGGTTTCAATGCGGCCGCTCATCCGCCATCGTGCGAGGCAGTGTTGAAAACGGGACGGGCAAATACGTCCTGCAAGGAGTGCCTGCCGCTTATTCTCACTACTGGAACACTGCTTAACTACATTAACAACGGCAGAAAGGACGGCGAGGTTCTGGTTTACTTTATGCCCACCGGCAGCGGTCCGTGCCGTTTCGGTCAGTATCACATTTTTATGGAAGATCTCATAAAAAGGCATAGAATAAAAGACGCGGCCGTACTTTCATTGACATCCGAAAATTCTTATGCCGGCCTGGGCAATGAGTTTGTTCGCCGGGTATGGTGGGGAGTTATCGTATCCGATGCTATGGAAGACATCCGCTCGATGATACTGGCCAATGCCGTCGACCCTGAAGCTGGAATGCAAATATTCGATCGCGAGTGGAGCTTATTGATAGCTGCACTGGAAAAAGGAGATTTTTCCCGACTGGAAAAACAATGCGCAAAAGCCGCCGGGATATTTGCCCGGATTCCGATGAAACGTCCGCCCCGGGAGGTACCCACAATTTCTCTTATAGGCGAGATCTTTGTCCGGCGGGATGCACTCTCCCGCCAGTATTTAACCGAGCGCCTCGCCGACAAAGGGTTTGCAACTATTTGTGCACCCATTGCCGAGTGGGTTCTTTATACCGACTATCTGGTGGACAAAGGACTTGCCGATTATAAGATGTCAAAACGGGAAAAGCTGCAGTTTTTACTGAGAAAAAAGTTTATGCAGCGGTACGAAAAGAGACTCAAGTCTATAATTTCCCGTTCAGGGTTAGTTCATGCCGAACCGATCGATATAACTTCAATCATCGCAAGCGCTTCGCCTTATATTTCGCCAATGATGACCGGTGAGGCCATTTTGACGGTAGGAAGTTCTCTTACCGAGGTAGCGTCGCACTCCTGTGGAGTAATTGCCATCGGCCCTTTCGGATGCATGCCCAATCGTATTTCAGAAGCCATCCTGAACGAAACCATGAACCGTGAAGCCAAACTGGCTTTAGATCCCAAGAATAAACAGCTTCGATCCGCTCTCAAAAATGTTGAGGATTTACCCTTTTTAGCAATCGAAAGTGACGGCTCACCCTTTCCCCAGCTCATTAATGCTAAATTGGAAACATTCTATTTGCGGGCCGAGCGGCTGCATCACAGCATGCTTGCGGCCGGCGGTGCCGGCAGGGCAAATTAAGTTAAAAAACTATTTGCTTAAGTTTCATGCCCTAATAACCGAAAAAAAGTAATACGATGTTATGAAACGCGACTACGCCGCTCAAGTTTGCTTGATTCAAAAATATCTTGACAGCGCCGGAGGGATCGCTTATAAGGATCAATTTCGTGATTCTGAGGCTGTAGTTAATTGGAGAATCACTGTTTTTTAAGCTTGCTGATCTCCGGACATAAACTTGCAGAATTAATATAGTTTTCTCAGCCTCACTTAAAGGAGGATTCAACACAATGAACGAATTGCTGGCTCCAGGCGGCAGTCTTGAGATGGTGGAGGCTGTTTTTGCCAGTGGCGCTGATGCAGTTTATGTAGGTGCGAAAGGTTTCAGTCGCAGAAAATGCGCCTGGGAACTGGAAGACAGCGGCATCAGGGAAGCGGTGCGCATTGCAAGCGACCATGGGGGTAAAATCCGCGTGGCCGTAAATGCTGAAGTTCCGGAAAAGCACTTTATGCGGGTGCTGAACAAGGCCTCAAAATGGGCACAATGGGGTGTTGAAGGAATTATTTTAAAGACTCCCGGTCTCATGCGGCTTATTCACCGCAACTATCCGGAATTGATTATTCACGCCAGTGTAGGGTGCAATATTCAGACTCGAGAAGATATGGCGTATCACCTCGATGCAGGTGCCACCCAGATTGTGGCCAGCACCGAAATCGACACTGTGGAAAAAGTGCAAGAGTTCAAAAAGGCTGCGGACGAAGTCGGTGTTCTTGCCGAAATACTGATCCATGGCAATCGCTGTATAGGTGGCGTGGGCAACTGCCTGTTTCATGAACTTACCAGCGACTCTTATGTGAAGAAAGTTTACCACGATGAGGATGGCCATGAAATCGTTGAATACGAAGGATGGCCGGACCGCAGCGGCAGTTGCTTCCGAATCTGCCTGCTCACAGAGGCACAACGCGAAAAATTGATGCGCCGCAAAGGAAAGAGCGCAGAAGAGATCAGCAGCGTTAACGATACAATTCGCCGCCGTCCCAATGTCGCCTTTGCCATCCGAAACGAAGAATTTGAGCATTACGTTGATTTAGGTCTGCAAACCCTAAAAGTTCAGGGCCGTGAGTATCCTGTGGCACTTATTTCCCGGTTGATCAATGCCTACCGCACTCTCATTGACGCACATCTTGCAGGGAAACAATCCCTTGACCCCGAACTGGTTGACGTAAATGAAGAAATTCGACTGCTAGTGCAGGACCGCGACCGAGCCCGGATGGAAAAGACACGGGAACTGCATCAACAGATCAAGGGAATATAGGCTTCGGCTGTTATAGCTATTCTCAAATATAATGTCTGAAGTATACGACTTTAGCCTATAATCTGCACCTTTAGATTTACCCATTTGCCACTCATCATTTGGGTCGCCTCCGGCAAACAATCCCTTACAAATAACAAATGACTATTGACAAATAACAATTCCACCTTCACAATCATCATCCTGTCTGTTAAACTCCAAAAGTATTAAATTAAATCATATAAAGTGTCCATGAGGAGGTGGAGAGGATGACCGGAGTATACGTGGTGCGCCATGGTCAGACAGCCTGGAACCTGGAGGAAGTCTTTCGGGGGCGTGCAGATATCCCTCTTGATGAAACCGGGAAAAAAGAAGTCCATTTGGCCGGTGAGGCTCTTCAGAACGAAAGCGTTCATGCCGTTTACAGCAGCCCCCTGTCCCGCTCTATGGAAACAGCTGAAAATATAGCCAAATTCCATGGCATCGCCGTTACTCCTTTGGAAGCAATTATTGACATCAGTTACGGCGAATGGGAAGGAGTGAGCTTAAAGGAAATTGCAGCAAAATATCCGGATCTATACTCGCTCTGGCTTCAGGAGCCTCACAAAGTTCGCTTCCCCAATGGAGAGACTTTAGAGGAAGTGCGTGCGCGAACCATGGAAGCCCTTGAGAATCTTGTGGCAAAACACCTAAATGAAACTATCGTCCTGGTTGCCCACCGAGCGCCGAACAAGGTGATCTGCTGTGCCCTACTGGGTCTAGATAACAGTCACTTCTGGCGCATTCAACAGGATACCGCCAGCACCAATCTTTTTATTTATAAAAACAAGCAGTGGATTGTCTCGTTTCTGAATGATACATCCTATCTAAAGGTTCTGGAAAAAACGCCCCTGTCCGATTTTTAGCAAAGCAAAACTGCCAAGCAATGCAACTGTTCAGCCACAAAGGCACGAAGGCACAAAGAAGGATTGTGGATTATAGATCTTTATCAAGATACAATTACTCGCAAGGTATCGAATTTAAGTTTATAAGAGAGCAATATAGATCTGCTGTACTGTTAGTTGGTTGGCAAAAGTCATTTGTCATTCGTCATTTATACCTGAAGAGCGGACTAATACCCAATGACTAATGACGACCGGCAAATGACTTTTGCATATTATAATCTTTGTGTCTTCGTGCCTTTGTGGCTCAACTATTACAAAGCGATTCTATAGTCTGAGGAGGAATTTATGAAAAAAACCGGTGTGTTTTACCATCCCAGCTTCAGCCGCAGGAGCTATCTTACCCGGGGCGCCCGGCTGGAGGATTTCCCCGGGGCCATAGAGCATATCTTGGCCCGCGATAATGTTACTATGTATGAATCGCCGCCGATTGAGGAAGAATGGATTTTGAAAGTTCACACTCCGGATCTTATCCGGGGGGTGGAGGCGGACACGCTTTGTTCAACCGCCTGGCATTCTGCCGGCGGTGTAGTGCTGGCCGGAGAGAAGGTCTGCACCGGTGAAATCGACAATGCTTTTGCTCTCATTGGCGCCGGCGGCCATCATTCCGGCCGAAACTACTTTGGCGGTTATTGCTGTTTTAACGACGTGGTCATTACAATCACTTACTTGCGCGAAGTGCACAACATCCGGCGGTTTGCCATTATGGATACGGATGCGCACCATGGCGACGGCACGCGGGATCTGCTCAGAAACGATCCGGAGGTGCTTCACGTCTGTTGCTGCGGCATGGATCATGTTTCAGAAGACGGCACCAAGGTGGATATTCCGGCACCCGGTGGTTACTGGGGAGCCGGGAGCAAAGGAGGCGAGGATATAGATCAAACCTATGCCGACAAGATAAAATCCGAGTTCTATCCACGGGTTATGGATTTCAAACCCGATTTGATTTTCTGGTACTTTGGTTTCGACACCCACAAAGGAGACTACGGCAGCCTGGGACTGAGCGGCCGCTGCTATCAAAAGATTGCCCGCTTCATGCTGCAAACCGCCGAGGAAGTGACCGGCGGTCGCCTGGAAGTGGTTCTGGCAGGCGGCTCCAGGACCGATATCGCCACCAATGTTATCCCCCCGATTATAGAAATATTAGCCGATTGGGAATAATGGAGTAATGGAGCCCTGAGTTCTCAGAAATTCCAAATTCCAATAATAAATGGTAGCAGAAAAACACTTAAATATCGTATAGTCTATTTAAGCTTACCCACAGTGATCAGATACAACACCGCCTCTTCCTGACCGTCAACCCCTAAAAGTTCATTGAAATCATCATCATAGAAGGCACCGATGGGACAGGAACCAAAACCCATGGCAGTTGCAGCCAGCTGGACATTCTGGCAGACATGTCCCATATCCATGGGAATGTAGCGCATGGCACGGTCGCGGTACTTGGTCATGCACCGCAGCATCATGGCGGTCCAGATAATAACCACAGCAGCCCGGCGAACCACAGGCTGTCCCAGGCTGGCAGCGGTAAGGGCCTGGTTGAAGTCACCGGCCTTGATACATTCCAGAGCAAAATCGGCCACATTAAAATGGTAAATACCCTTGGGCACTTCTTCCACCTTGTCAACGTAAAGATAGGTTTCAAAAGGATAGAGGGCGCCGGCAGAGGGCGCGGTACGCAGCAGATGTATTCCGGCGCGTGCGGTGATACCCTGGGTGCCCCACATCAGTTTGGAGAGTTCCCCGAGACTGAGCGGATCAGGTGTAGTGTTACGTTCAGATCGACGCCTGGCCAAACATTGCCAGAGATCGGCGGACTGGGCCAGATCTGGTTCCGGTTTTTAATGACTACTTTGACTTTGCTTATTTGTTGAATGGATCGCCACCGTTCCTTATCGTAAGGTTCTGAGCTTCCACAGTTTTCTTTACTCGAACGGTTTCGGCGTACGTTAATTTGATAGATTTTGGTTTGACTGCCAAACAACCGTTATTTTCAACACGCTCCTCAGTTGGACTGAAGATATCAAATAGAGTAGCTTTTAATAATACTGTATCATCCGGATGCAACAACATGAGGCCAAGGACTCAACAGATTTTATTCAGCTGAC